>CAYXUG010000039.1:0-21182 GCA_964468655.1 uncultured bacterium
TAAAAAAGTTAACTTAAATTACCAATGTGTAAACCATGTCTATCCAAGTGTCACCTACTGTGTAAATATTCATTTTATTTTTCATTTTTCCTTGGTAAATTGTGAGAGTGGAGTAAGAGTTAAGTAAAGATGAAGAAACTAGTAACTATAATGTTTGCCCTTTTTCAACTATCGTTTGCCGATGTTTATAGTATAGGTGATCATGTTGAGGATTTTACAGGAACCAAGTGCAGTGAAGATGGTTCCTGGAGGTTATACGATTTTAATGGTATAGAAAATGGGGGTAATTACCATGTTGTTTGGGTCATACTATTCAATGCATCTTCGAGACCATGTCAATTGGAAGCTCCATTTACTCAAACAATTTATAATAGCTATTTAAAAGATGGGTTAACGGTTGTCGGTATCGGCTCCGGATGGAATATGAATTATTCCTGTGAAGGATGGGAAAATTCATTTGATCTAACCTATCCTCTTGTTGATGATCATGATATGCTAATCCGGACTCAATTCACTGAAGATAATGTACCGCATCATATTTTAATTGATCATAATATGACAGTTGTTTACAGTAGTGGTGGTACAATTATGCCTCCGGAAGGGAATGATTTTTTTATTGCTCTTGGAAATGCTATGGAACAACTCGAAGGATCACTTTCAACAAAGGAGAGTATAATTCCGGAAAGTGTAAAACTTAATCAATCTTTTCCCAATCCATTTAATGCGAATACAACCATCTCGTATGATGTATCAGAAACCCAATTAATAAGTCTTTCTGTATATGATATCACGGGAAGAGAGGTTAAATCAATCACCCAACAGATGCATAAACCGGGTAGTTACAGGTTCAAGTGGGATGCCGGCGATGCAGGCAGCGGCATTTATTTTGTGCACTTAAAATCTGATAAAGGAATCCAAGCACAAAAAATAATTCTGATTAAATAGTTTACAGTTTTTATAATTCCCTATTTATGAAATTTTAATACCATCCTTTGAGATGGTTTTTTGTTATTAGGAAATTTCATTTGAGTAATTTTCTGTCCATAATCGTATTACAAGCAGTATTAGGTGGCAGTCAGTTTATATACACCCCCCTTTACTAACCCCCATTATTATTTTCCTGACTGCCTCCTAATTTTTTTTATAAGGGGTGAAAATACGGCTTATATAACGAGGTTGAATTTCAGTTTGAAACTATTTTGTGATTCAACGAAATTAATCTTAGATAATTGTTGGTAAATAACCATATTTGAATTGTAAAGTATTTAATAAATATTTGATATATCTCAGATTTCAAATAATATCCTGAACTGATTATAAATTCAGGGGTACAAGCAGCACTTTATCAAAGGAGGCATAGTGTGAAACATTTATTCGTAATTTTGACCAGTTTATCATTTGTAGTTGGAGAGACAAATTTTCCTTCTACTGCAGCATTTAGTTTGGAAGAAAATGGGAATAAAGTCAGATTCCAAATTCCGGAATTGGAAATTTTGGAAACAGGCGATTTTCAAAGAATTTCATCAAAAATAACCGGCACCACCACTGATCCCGGTTATCCTGAACTACCTATCTATACGGCTCATATTTCAACTGATCCGGCAAGAGAATATTCATTTAATTATACTGTCGTAAATACACATTTATTGGAAGATGTATCGGTGTTTCCTTTTCAATCCACTGAGGGCGACCCCCTTTCAAATTCAATCGCACAGGTTAATGCACAATTCTATCAGAGCAGTGAGATATACCCACTGCAGAATATGATTGTGTCCTCTCCTCAAAGTATGAGAGGATTGCACTTAGTACAAGTTTCCATTATTCCTTTCAAATTTGATCCGAAAACTCAAACACTTGAAGTGTGGGACGAAGTGGAGATTTCCATGACAGATGAAGGTCCGAATACTAATGAAGAATTGAGGCAAATGCCGAGATCAAGAATATTTGAACAGCTTTATGACGGACTCATTTTAGATGGTGGGACTGGGACACCACGCGATGACGATAAATATCAGCAGCCGGCGATACTTTATGTCTGCGGCGGAAGCAGTGAATCATCAAGTTATTTTCAACAGCTTGTTGATTGGCGCTCTAAGAGGGGATATGTTGTTTATTCTGCGCCAACATCTGAAACGGGAAATTCAGCTTCACAGATAAAAAATTATATTCAAAATGCTTATGATACTTATGACCCGCCGCCGGAGTATGTGTGTCTCGTGGGTGATGTTGGCGGAACTTACAATATCCCCACATTTGCAGAAGAATTTGGCCACAACGATTTCGGAAGCTATTGCGAAGGAGACCACCCCTTTAGTCAACTGGATGGTACTGATTTGCTGCCTGAAGTATTAATTGGGCGTATTTCCATTCGCTCTTCAGCGGAACTGGGTGTAGTTGTAAATAAAATAATCAATTATGAAAAAGCAACTTACTTAAGTCAAATAAGCAGTTACTATGAAAAAGCAGCACTTGCAGGTGATCCCTATGATTCAGGGGTATCTTGTGCAATTTCCAAGGAATATGTAGCTGAAGTGATGAATTCTAACGGGATGGATGACATAAGGTTAAAAACATCCGGCAGCAGTTGGTCATCCTGGATGAGGAATCAACTTGATGAGGGAGTCTTGTATTTTAATTATCGTGGATATGTTGGTGTCAGCGGATTTGACAATGGTGACATTGATGCAGCAAATAACGGATATAAATTGCCTTTCGCATCAGTACTTACCTGCGGACCGGGCTCTTTTGCTGAAGAGAATACCTGTCTGTCAGAGAAATTTCTCCGTGCTGGTTCGATATCGAATCCCAAAGGAGGTATTGCAGCAATTGCAACAGCAACTTGGAATACACACACATTGTTCAACAATATTGTTGATATGGGAATTTATGACGGCATATTTTCTGATGGTGTAGAGACAGCAGGTGCAGCTCTTGCAAAAGGAAAACTTGCGCTCTATATGACCTATCCCACCAATCCGGATCTGTGGGTAAGCGCTTTTACACATTGGAATAATCTTATGGGAGATCCGGCTACCCATCTCTGGTCAGATACTCCGCAAGAGTTGTTTGTGGAATTCCCAGCCAGTATCAATTATGGTACCAATTTGGTGGATATTACCGTCATTGATGAAAATAATAATCCTGTAGAAGATGCAATGGTCACACTTTTTGATGTTACGCAGGATTCAGTAAAGACAAGACCAACAGCAGGGACTGGTATGGTAACTTTTTCTCTACCACCTTCTTATACAAATGATCTCAGCGTAACTGTAACAAAGAAAAATTATAAACCTTTTGAGGGTGCAATCACCATTGTAAATAATGATATCAATCTCAGTTTAAGCATCGTGGATGAAATCATCATTGACGATTCAAATGGTAATAGCGATGGATTGTTAAATCCCGGAGAGATGATTAACCTGCAAATACCGGTATCTAATCTCGGAGTTTCTGATGCGGAAAATATTTCTGCTGTAATTTCATCAACCTCTGATGTTATTACAATCGAGCAGGGACAATCCAACTACGAATTGATTCCTGCCGGTGAATCCATATACGGCGGTAATTTTACGATAACTGTTTCACTTTCAGCAGTAGATCGGGAGAATCTTGGTTTAAGACTCAATATGCAGGATACCTCCAATGAATGGGTAAGTTATGTTCCTGTACGTGTGAACGGTAGTAACCTTGTCATTAATGGAACAGTTGTAGAGGGGGATGGTGAATTAAATCCCGGATCCATTGAAGATTTGTCAATTGTATTATTCAATGATGGAATGTTGACTGCTGAAAATGTGTCGGCTGAATTAATTTATGATGGAAATCTCATTGACATTATCAGTAACAATATTCAATGGATTAGTGTTGATCCGCAGAGTACGGTTCAATCGGAAAGCTCATTTCAAATTGACATCAGTAGTGACGTTATTAATGGTACGGTGATTCCCATTGCTCTTCACATCTTCAACGACAGCGGATATGATCAAGTGGAAAATTTAGCATTGCAGGTGGGGAATGTGAGTGTTACCGATCCATTGGGACCGGACCAATATGGATATTACATTTATGATTCCGGTGATGTTGGATATGAACATACACCGGTCTATAACTGGATTGAAATTGACCCAACCTATGGCGGTGCGGGTACAGCTTTGAATATTGATGATTATGGCGATGGCTGTGCTGAAAATCAAACATGGTGGTGTAACAATTACATCGAATCAGAACATGTAGAATTACCATTTTCATTTCAATTCTATGGAGTTGAATACAATGAAATTACCATTAGTTCTAATGGTTGGATAGCTTTTGGAAATTCCGAGATGGAATCTTTCAGAAATTATCCAATCCCCGGCGCCGGCGGTCCCACAGCAATGGTGGCTGCATTCTGGGATGATTTGAAAACAACAAGTGGTGGTGATGTACTTTTTTATGCAGACCCGGGCAATGACTATTTTATTATCGAATGGTCTGATATGAGGACCTATGCGAGCAATTCGTGGGAAGATTTTCAGATTATTTTGTATAACAACCCTGTACCGCCTTTTGGGGACGGTGAAATAAAAATTCAATACAAAACTTTCAACAATACTTCCGCAGGAAATTATAGTGCTTATCCACCGATACATGGCGGATATGCTACCATTGGTACTGAAAACCAGTATGCCAATGATGGTTTGCAGTATACGTACGATAACGAATATCCTGCAGCTGGCATGGAATTGGATGATGGCGATGCTATTTTAATTACCACAAATCCTGCTATTTCCATGCCCATGCCGTCATTGAGTTATACACCCACTTCTGTCGATTTTCAGCTAAATCCCGATGAAACAGGTTCTTCAGAGATGGTAATTACGAATGTCGGTGATGAGGGGTCGATACTGGAATATGCTGTTTCAAAAGAAGGTTTGCCGCCGTTTGATGTGATTGGTGGAGGACCTGATGAATTTGATAACATTTGGAGTGATTCAGAACTTGAACAGGATTTGAATTTTGAATGGATAGATATTTCGGGAATTGGAACAGAACTGTCATTTTCCCACAATGACGAAGCTGCTGATCCCATTGATCTCGAATTTGAATTTCCGTTTTATGGGGAAACATACAGCCAGTGCATTGTAAATCCCAACGGCTGGATCGGGTTTGGTGAAGATAACACAACTTGGCAGAATCAGAATATTCCTGTTCCAAGTGCTCCAAGACCTGCTATATTCGGTCTGTGGGATGACCTTGATCCATTACAGGGTGGAGCTGTCTACTACCATTCAAATAGCCAGCGGATGGTGGTCTGGTTTGACAATGTTGTCCACTATCCGGGGAATACGAATGGCGTTTATAATTTCCAAATCGTTCTATTTCCAAACGGTGATATACAAGTTAACTACCTCAATATCAGTGGAGCAGATAACAGTCAGACTGTCGGCATTCAAAATGGTGATGGCACTATCGGACTTCAGGTAGTTTATAATGATGATTACGTTGATGATAATTTTTCCCTCCATATTAAACAACTGGGACCCATAGACTGGCTGGAGTTGGAATCAGAAACAGGTGAATTCAGCGGTGAACTGAATTTTGAAGAATCTGTAACTTTTTCCATCACGGCAAATTCCGGTAATCTGCCGGGAGGAGAGTATGGAGCATTGATCAAAATTGAAACAGAAACCAGTCCCATAGTAGAACTGCCTGTTATTATGACAATTGCCGGAAATTTTCCGCCTGTTGCAAGCGACGATAACTATGCCATTGACGAGGATTATTTACTCGAAATTTCAGTAGAGGAAGGCGTCTTGGCAAACGATAACGATTCCGATGGTGATGTCTTTACAGCACAACTCATGGATGAGCCCGTACATGGATCATTGACGCTAAACAGTGATGGCTCATTCAGCTACGAACCTGAACTGAATTTTTATGGTGAAGATTCATTTACCTATACAGCAGTTGATTCAAATGCATCAAACGTTGCAATGGTGGTGATTATTGTGAATCCTGTGAACGATCTGCCGGGAATGTTTAATCTTGTTTCGCCTTCTACTGACAGCGTCATTGTGATTACTCCTGACAATCAGGAAGAAATTCTGACTTTCAGTTGGCATGAGGCGGAAAACGTAGATAATGACGAGATCACTTACAATCTGGATGGGACTGAGGGATTTTCCTTTTTATCTGAATTCATTGATCTGGAAGAGAATGAGTATCAATTCACTTACGGTGAACTTGCAGAAGCAATGGGAGATGAAGATATTGTCACTGCAGACTGGAATGTATCGGCGTTGGATGATGAATTTACCGTTCTTTCTGAAAACGGACCCTTCACCTTAACGATAGATAAATCCTCACTTGGAATTTCTGAACCATTCATTCCGGAGGAATTTGCTCTCTACCAGAATTACCCAAATCCGTTTAATCCTGTCACAACCATTACCTACGACATTCCGGAAGGTACGATTGTTAATCTAACCATCTATGATGTAATGGGTCGTGTTGTAAAAACTCTGGTGAATGAATGGAATGAACCGGGAAGAAAAGCAGTTATGTGGAATGGGATAGATGAAAAAGGAATGTCTCTGACATCGGGTATTTATATCTACAGAATCAACACAAGCGGATTTAATGAAGTGAAAAAATTGATATTGTTGAAATAGTCTTTTACGTTGATATTAAATGTTTGTCAGTGATCCTGCACTTTTTATGCAGGTTTGACTTTACATCTATTATTTTGGAACTTTCACCGCAATGAGGAGAATAAGCTTAGGTTGAAAACATTATGATGAGAAATACATTTATATTCATACTATTTTCCCTAATGATTTCTATATTATTAATTGCTTATACCATAACTGTGAAACCACAAGAGAGTAAGAATGAAGATTGGAGAAAAAATCTTTTGGTATTTGAGGAGTTGGGAGCTATTAAAGGACAAATTAAGGGTAGTGATGAGCAGTTTGAAGGAAAAACCTTTATCCTATCAAATGTTGCTTTTCCAGATTCATCTTGGAATATCGAGTTATCTCTAGACCACATTTTTCTCGTTGAGAACCTGAATCCGGGATACTACCGACTAACCCAGAAGGACGTAGGAAGGTTTACACTATTAGATAGCATACCCGTGAGAAGAGATTCGTTGACGATTTTAGCTCCGATAACAGTGCAGGTTGATTTTGAACCCCTACCACCCGTACCTTTAGAACCTATTAGAGGTTTCTTTGAAGATGTTTCATTGTCAAATGAGCCTTAGATGAATGTACCATTGGATAATAAAGAAAGGATGAGATGATAATGAACCTGATAACGTCTGCATTGTGCATACTAGTGCTGGTTGCGTTTCTCCACCTGCAAACCGAATTTGATGAATTACAATTCCAAGAGGCTAACGTGTAATACCGCTTCTTATATGACGAATTACAATGATTAGATTAAACCTCGCCATTATATTTTTTATTTGTTTTAGTTGTTGCACAAATAATAATGCCATAACAGAAGATGAGTTAACATGGCGAGATGAATATGGCATTTTACCCGGTACCAGCGCTATCGCAGGGCAAATAACTGGCAATATTTCTAATCGTATGTCTTTTCAACTGGAGTTATTGGGAAATAAAAAAATAAATTACCTAATAAGACTTAACAATGAACAGAAGTTTTTGGTCATCAATCTTGATCCTGGAAACTATCGGCTGGTCCAAAAGAACATTCTAACTCTCACATTGCTTGATTCAATACCTGTTGTTGCTGAATTCATCACTGTACTTCGAATGTTAAGTACTGTACCAGATAGTTTGGCTACTTGGAATCCTCCCCCCCCAACGCTAATAGTTAGACCAACGGAAATAGAATCATCCTTGAGTAATAGGGATAATTTTTGGCAAATCCTATTGTTGGAGGAAGATCACTTTTTGAACTACCGATAGTGAATTGGGATATGCGTTTTTACTTAATAATCTGGGTAATTAGTCTTTCGCAATTGTTCCCTCAAGAACTATGGGTACCAGACATATTTGAAGACGGCATAGTAAAGAGACGTGTGGTGGGAGCCGACAAACTTGTTTCGGTTATGGCACGGGTTAATACAGATTCCAGAGTAACATTGGAGTCATTAGGATTTGATATTCAAGCCATAATCTGCCTATTGCTCCCAATCTGGTGAACCAGGATTTTGGTGTTGTAGGTCCTCATCGTTTATGGGTGGGTGATATTACTTACATTGATACCGATGAAGGCTGGTTATATTTGGCGAAGGTAATGGATGTATATAACAGAGAGATTATAGGTTGGGCTGCAGATAAACGTATGAAGAAGGAACTTGTCATTAAGGCAATGGATCGAGCATTGTTAAAGAGAACAGTTAATAACGAATTGATTTTCCATTCTGATCGAGGAAGCCAATATGCCAGTCATGAATTTAGAAAACAGCTTATTACTAATGGAATAAGACAGAGTATGAGTGAAAAAACTGATTCTGTTGAAATAGTTTTTTCACATTGATAACAAATGTTTGATATCGCTTTTGAACAGGAGTGGCTCATTGTAACCACTCTTGTTTTATTGGTGTCGTACCTTTCTGTAACCTGGGTTCGGGAATATTACATCCTGCAGAAAGCAGTGCAGAAAATTCCGGTTAGGATTCACGTGAACGGATCAAGGGGTAAGTCCAGTGTAACGCGCCTCATCGCTGCCGGTCTGAGGGCAGGGGGATTAAAAACCCTTGCAAAAACAACGGGAACCTCTCCAAGAATTATTGATGAAACGGGTGAAGATCTTTTTATCCATCGCCTGCGGAGACCAACTATCAGTGAACAAATTCGTATGTTGAAAGATTTTGCTAAGGAAAACCCCGATGTGGTTGTTATGGAATGTATGGCAGTGCAGCCCCAGTATCAGTGGATTTCTGAACAGAGGATGGTGAAATCTACTATCGGAGTCATTACCAATATTCGTCCCGATCACCTGCCGGAAATGGGACCACTGATGGAAGACGTTACCCGCTCTCTCGGTAATTCAATCCCTTTTAATGGAAAGCTGGTAACAACAAAGAGTGACCTTTCAAATATTTTGTCAGAAATTTCTGATTCGAGAAATACATCAATTGAGGTGGTTGAAGAGGATGAGGTTACTCCTGAAACAGTGAATCAATTTCCGTATCTTGAACACAGGGAGAACATTGCTGTTGCACTAAAAGTGTGCGAATTGGCAGGAGTGAAGAGGGAAGCAGCCCTTAAAGGGATGGTGGAATCAAAACCCGATCCCGGCGCTTTATCATTCACTGAATTAAAATTCGGGGAAAAGAAAAATACATTTATCAATGCACTGGCAGCTAATGATCCTGATTCGACGCTAATGGCGTGGGAAATCTGTCTTGAGAGGGTAAAACGATCCGGCATCTGTGTCTTCCTGAATACGCGGGATGATAGACGGTACCGTACCATGCAGATGCTGGATATGGTGGAACATACCATAAAACCGGATGCACTTGTTATTCGCGGGGACAATCTGCCTTCATTGAAAAAATATGAGAATCTGTTTCAATTGAAAGTATTTTCCAATTCTACAAAACCGGAAGATGCTGCTGGATATTTTAGTAAATTCGACGACTATTTAATCTTCGCTGCCGGTAACATGGTGGGCTGGGGACAGGAGTTTGTTAACTATTTAATGAAGAATCACAAACATGGTTGAAATTGCAATCGGACTCGGAATTGTAATAAGTCTCGTTTTAACTGAGACACTCGGAGTCACAGCGGGCGGTCTGATTGTGCCGGGATATATTGCCCTTTACCTCCATGAACCGTTCAGGATTTTGGGAACATTCGCTGTCAGTTTACTTGTTCTGGGAATCGTGAAATTGCTGGCGACACGGGTGCTCATTTTCGGGAAACGCCGGCTTGTTATCTGTATTTTACTCGGTTTTTTATTCGGGTACCTTTCAAAGCGGTATGCATTCATGATGGAAGATCAGACCACAGTGGCAGCCATCGGAAATATCATTCCCGGCTTAATTGCAAGTTGGATGGAGCGGCAAGGTGTGGCGCGGACAATTAGTGTTGTGCTTATTACTGCTGTTATTGTAAAACTGGTTTTGATGGTAACCGGCTTGGAGATACCTCATGTTTAGACCTTCCATTCAACGGGTAGAGGTATTGATTGTACTGGCAGTCTTTAATCTGCTGGTTTACTATTGGGCTGCCGGCAGTACTGTGATCCAAAAATCGAGAGGGTATGAAATTAAGATCAAAGCATCAAAACTAATGAATCAAGCCATGCTAACTCTTAAAGAATCTCGAATTGGTGAAAGTGGAATTGTCTTTGAAGATAATCCTAATGACCCGAATGAAACGATGTTAGTGGGTTCAGAGTATACACTCATCACAACAGACCGCGGTGATTTGGAATCAAAACTCACCACATTAAATCCGAATTTTGCCGCTATGGTTGTTGATATGTTTTTAGCTGCAGGTTTAAAACAGGGGGACACAGTCGCAGTAGCATGTACGGGTTCTATGCCCGGCGCTAATTTAGCTGTATTTTCTGCATGTGAGGTGATGGACATAGTACCTGTTATAATTACTTCGGTGGGTGCATCTACGTGGGGTGCAACAGATCCCTATTTCACCTGGTTGGATATGGAATCTATCCTTGTTGAAAAAAAATTGTTCTCATTCAGATCAATTGCAGCATCCATTGGAGGAGGAGGTGATTATGGAAGGGGATTACCTCAAAGGGGGAGAGAACTTTTGTGGGAGTCAATATACCGTAATAATCTTCCTTTAATCCAGGAAGATAGGCTGAGTCAAAGTATTGAAAAAAGGATCAACCTGTATTCTTCTGCTACACCACTTTCAAAATATGAGCTGTTTGTTAATGTAGGAGGAGGAGCTGCCAGTGTTGGATCCCGGAATAATGTCAAATTGATAACACCGGGCTTAACGTCTCTTCAAAATTTAAGAGGATTATTAAGCGAATGTGTTATCCAGCGGTTTGCAGATGTAAATGTTCCTCTTGTTCACTTACTTTATATAGATAAACTGGTAGAAAAATATCAAATTCCATTTGCACCCTTCCCAATGCCCGAGATTGGTCATGGACAACTTTTTGCCACCGTAGAGTTTGACCGGGCAATTTCTGGAATTGCTTTACTCTTATCCATAGCATCCCTATTTTGGGTAGGATTTAAAAGTCATCAACAAATAAAAAGGAATATGGTCAGTTATGAACCGGATGATACTTTGTAGCAGATTTAAATTTTTTATGGTCTTTTTTCTGATGGGGCTTGTAACGCTATCTCATGGAGAAACAGTTTCACCATCTGAAAAGGAAAAAAAGGAAATTCTTACAATTAATGGGAAACGACGCACATATTACCAGATTCATGAAAACAACCTAACTTATGAAATTAAGGGGCCCAAAAGACTTGAGGTTGTATCAAGAAGAGCCGTTCCAAAAATGGATAAAAAGAAAAAGAAGTATGGGTATTATTTAATATTAGATAATAATGATACAATAAATGTAGATCACAAAGAAAGAATATCTAAAGTAGTTCAATCTACTCTGCACCCGGGGCATGGTTATACAAAATCAGGGAGTTATTTTCTTAACATTCCAAGTGGACATCATCAGGTTACATTGACACCTCTGGGAAAACGAAGCTCTCCTGTATTGGTTCGAGTTCTCACAACCCGTTTTGAAAAAGCAGAGAAAGAAGGAAAATTCATTCACCCAATAAACGAAACGGAGTTAGTTCATTTGAAAGGACCGAGTAGAAAGTTGAGGTACTATAGATTATCTGAGGGTGAAAAAATAGAATTCGATTTCAGTCAGTTCAGCAATGTTTTGATTTTAAGCCGATTGGCGTTTGAGAACTGGATGTCCTCGGATGAATCCTACAGGTTAAGAATTAAAAAAGATTCAAAAGTAGAAGGGACCTATTTCTTTTTAACAGAGAAATCCAGTAAAAGTACAATTATTGAGAATAAGGAGGTGGTACCGGGGTTACGTCGAACTTGTGAAATTGAAAATCCTGCTGAGGGTAAACCCTATTTCGTGGAAGTTTTAGATAAGGGAAAAATGGTCTATATCCGTTGTATTGGGTATGAATAATAGAAAAATAAAAAAATATCGATTACTGCTAATTCTTTTCGGATTGTGGTTTTTTTCATCAGGAAATGTATCGGCAAATAATTTGACATCGAGATTACTGGTTCCTGTTTACCTGACACCGTCGGTCTATATTGGATATGACAATAACATGTTTCGGATGTCTGAAAATGAGATGGACGAAATTACGATGGGATCTTTCCTGTTAGGGGATGCTGCAACATTTGACAGCGAAATCATCCGGCCTTCACTTACTATCTCATACAGTCCAGTTTTATTTTCTAATAATGAAACCAACTTTTTATTTACTTTTGCCCGTGCACAATTTCAGCATTCTAAGAATAAATCATACAGCTCATTTTCAATTAAAGGTGAATACCATTATGGAGATTACAAATGGATTAAGTTAAAGTACAGTCTCCAACCAAGCTTGCATTTACGGATTTACCGTGACATGGATGCTGTGGAAAATGAACTTAATTCCTGTGATTTTGCCAATGAAACTGTGTATCTCTATTTAAGCCATCCAATTTTAAATAAACTGTGGGGAAGCATTTATCTAAGGAGGGTAAATCAATTCTATAATCAGTCATTCACAGAATTTGATACTGAAATTAATTCAGTAAAGTATGATCTATATACGAAACCATGGAAGAAAATGAAGTTCTCGGGGTGGTTCGAAACTGGAGAAGGAGACAACACCACCTTTGGGAGCGGTTATATTTCAACACAATTTGACCGGTCCTATCAATTTAATCGTTTTGGCGGGAAATGGGAATTAGAACTCGGTGGACTCATAAAATCAGTAAAAATTTCCATTGATGTAAATGACCGCATGTACAAAACTGAGGAAGAAAATGATCCGCTCCATAGCGGTAGGAGTCACAGGGATACCAAATATTCAATGTGGATTTCAAGGGATATCAATGAAAGTATAGAAACGGAATATTATTTTCGTTACAGGGTTCGGGATATTTTTTCCGATTATGAGTGGGTAGAGCAATTAAAAAGTTTTCATAAATTTGAGACAGGAATCAGTATTTCATTTAATACGTATCTTGATCTTTTTTATTAAACCAATGTGTGAGATGAAAACCAAATTCGTTGTAATGGTAACAGGATTGCTTGTTTTTTCCTGTATTGAACCGGAGAACGCAAGCGGTGTTAAAATTATGAATACCATTACACTTGAAACAGGTGGATATTGTCGGGATTTGGATTTCAGAGATTCCATTCTGGTTGCAGCCGCTGATGAAATGGGATACGCAGTGTTTAATTTCAAAATCGAAAATGGAGAATTTTCATCAACTAAAGCTTATGGATTGGAAACAGGTCAATCACCTGAAAACGGATTGCAGGGAGGCGGTGTGCTGATTCCGGATGCCTATGATTATTTTCTGATGATGGACCAATCGGATGCATTGTATTATATCAATTTTTCTGATGTGGATTCATTAGGACGGTTTCCATATCCCGGGTCAGAAAACAGGGACTATATGAGGAATTTTATACCAGCTAAAAGCACTGAAGACAGCTTGGTTATTTATACACTCAACCGTTCTGAAGATGGAAATTCAACATTTATTTCAGTTCGAACCGTTGTTAAGGATAACCATTTCATCATTGATACATCAATGAATAAAATAGACATATTTTTTTCAGATTTTGATCAAATTGAAAATTTAAATAGCGACGCTCAATCACTGTTCTACAACGGTGGATTGGTAGCAGTCGCCAATTCGCAGCTTGGAATTATCGTTTTTCAGGAAAGTTCTGATGGCGTCTTGAATGATATAGTTTTTGCGGCTTATGATACTCCGTTGGGTGGAGCCGTTGAAACGGTACATTCGTCCGGAAAAACCATATTTGCAGGGCAGGGAAATGATGACGGCTGTTTTGTAGTCCAGTTGAGCGATACCGGGACTGTGGCTCAAAGTGTTCAGCTTGCGGAAGGATATTCTGTGAAAGGTATTCACCTCAAAGACGGGACTCTGGCTCTGGCATGCGGCAGTGACGGCGTGCTGCTGTACGAATGGAGCGGATTCGGGGAAGGCGCGGTGTTCAGTGAAATGGGTCGTTTGGATTCTGACTATGCGTACAATGTAAAAATTTATGATCGTGAAACAATCTTTGCAGCCACACGAAGCGGTGTGCAGGTTTTTCAAATTGGGAGATAAAATATGATACGTGGAATTCTGGCGTTTGGTTTAATCGGTTTTGTTTTTGGACAGTTCGATTGGGAAGAATCGGGCATGGCAGTCCGGCAGGGCGCTCACATTGAATGGCAGCGGACTGCGACAGTGGGTAATGATGGCGAAGTCATTGTAGTTTGGTCTGATACACGGTTCGGCGGACGTGATGTTTATGCGCAAAAAATGGATAACGAAGGGAACTTTCTGTGGGAGGAATCCGGCGTTGCTGTTGTCTCTGCCGTGGGACGTCAGGAAGATCCCCTTGCAGTAAGTGACGGTCAGGGTGGTGCCTACATCATTTGGGTGGATTACAGGGATGAACCGGAAAATGGCGATGTTTACGGACAGCATTTATTGTCAAATGGAACCATTGCATGGAACCCTTCAGGTATTCCGTTAAGCAATGTTTTGGGGGTGCAGGAATCACCCAACCTTTGCATTGATGGTCAGGGAGGTGCATTTGCCATCTGGAATGACCGGTCACCGTCATCCGGTATGGCAGGGTTTATCTATGCAACGCATCTATCACCTGACGGCTCCGTCCTTGCACAGGGAACGGGAATTTCTGTTATCAGAAATGATATCAGCAGAGGTTCCGTCAGTTTGGAAGTTGGTGGTACCGGTTATGCCAACATGGTTTGGGACGATTCACGTGAAGGAGAAAAAAATAATATTTATGGTCAAAGGATGAATACATCTTGCGAGACTTTGTGGTCAACGCCAGAAGAAGGAGGAATTCCTTTAAATGAATCGCCGGACGATCAGATCGCTCCCCGGGTGACATATCTTTCCGGGGATACCAGTGTTGTGGTTTGGGAAGATTACCGCAACAACTCACTTTCCGGTGATGTATATGTGCAGTTTATTGTTGGGGATGGTTCACTCTTGCTTGGAACAGAAGGAATACCGTTATGTACAGACAGTTCAAAACAGAGTATACCCAGAGTCAAAGCGGATGAATCCACAGCTTATGTAGTCTGGGAGGATTTCAGGAATCATTCGGAAAATCCGGATATTTTTGCAAATGCAGTAACTCCTGAAGGTACCGTTTTGTGGGGAAGCGATGGCAAACCCATTTCCACTGAATCAAGAAAACAGACAGGACCGAGACTCACTCCTGATGGAGTCGGAGGTGTATACATTGTATGGAAAGATGAACATACTGCGTCTTTCCCTGAAACAGAAATATTTCTCCAACGGGTGTCAGCATCCGGAGAAATCAGTTTCCCTGAAAATGGATTGGCAGTGTGTGAAGCGCCGAGCCACCAGTTTGGTCCCATCGTAAGAAAAGATTCCGATGGTGGTTCATTTGTGGTGTGGGGAGATACAAGAACCGGAAGTATAGGCATCAACTTGCAGCATGTGGATCAATCAATAGGAAACACACTCGAGCAGGATGGAATTGAAGTCTTTTGGGGTGTAGATGGTAATTCTTATTTCCCTGAATCCGTGAGAATTGATGATGAACAAACGCTTATCTACTGGAAAGATGAACGTAAGGGAAGTTCCTATTCTCAAATATACGGTCAAATTATAAATTCGAATTTTTCTAACATGGAGTTGATTAATGGTACCGTTTTGAGCGAAAGACCAGGTCAGATTGAGCCGACTGTTGTAAAGGCGGGTAATCATTTATTTCTTCAGTTTAATGGTGAGAATGATGAAGGCACCAGAATTCAGTATTACCAAATCCTCGATCTGGATTTGAATATGGTTGGTGATACCAATGGAACGGTAATATACGAAAATTTAGCTACCCAGAATCAAGAATTCAGTGTAGTAACTACAGGAAATGATGGATTTGTGTATGTTGCATTTTCCGATACCCGATGGTACGACCTGGATATTTATGTTCAAAAGTATTCAGAAATAGGTGAACCACAATGGCAGGAGGGAGGGATTGCAGTTGGCGCATTGGAAGCAGATGATGTGATTGAATCCATCGTTCCCGGGCCGGATGAAGGGTGCATTATTGTCTGGGCTAATGGATCATGGCTTGGAATTGATTTATATGCTCAAGCCATAGATGGCAGCGGGAATACAAGAGACGGATGGTCTGAAGTCGCCACAGTCATTTCTAATTGGAATAGCGATCAGTCCAATTCACAACTGCATACGACGAATGATGGAATTTTTATTTTGTGGGAAGATAAGAGAGATGGATCAATGGACCTTTATGGGCAATTTGTAACTTATGACGGTACGATTACGGGAACTGATGGAGGGTTTCCCGTGACAGCCAAAATGAATGATCAATATGAAGCATCCATGGATTACAATCAATACACTGAAACAATATTTATCGCATGGCAGGATTTTGAGGCGGGGATTGATTTTGACATTTTTGGCAGGTTACTAAATCTAAGCGACCTGAGTCTTAATGATGAAATAATAATCGCGCAGGATTCCCTGGACCAACTGGCACCGGACGTACATGTCAACAACAGCGGCGATTTTATGGTTGTATGGGAGGATGCGCGAAATGGAGGCGTTCTGGATATTTACTATCAGGAAATTACTCCCGCAGGGTTTTCGTATGAAGATGGGGGCACTGTGGTCTGTGATATGCCTTTTGCTCAGCAATGGTCAAAAATCAACAAGTACAGGGAATCCAATGATTCCTATGTTATTTACTGGGAAGATATGAGAAGTACCGGAAAAGCGGAACTGCACAATATTTACTCTCAGTCCATTTCATTTGAAACAGAAAGTGTCGGTGAAAATAATCATTATCCGGCAGGGTTTTCGCTGGATCAGAATTACCCTAATCCATTCAATGCTCAGACAACAATACCGTTTCAGCTCCCCTTTACCGAAAATGTAAAAATGACAGTTTACAATTTGCTCGGGCAGGAAGTAAAAACAGTGCTGAATGAAATTAGTCCTGCAGGTTTTTCGGCGGTTCAGTGGAATGGGAAAAATACTTCTGGACAGAATGTTCATTCAGGTGTCTATTTTGTGAAGCTGAAAGCAGGAAGTTTCAGTGAGGTAAAAAAAGTACTTTTGATCAAATAATCAAATAACCAATGGGGGTTAAATGAAAAATATTAGATTGATTTTTATTGGTGTTATTCTACTCAGTTCACTATTTGGGCAGATTCCAATCAATGCCGATTTATCGCCCAACGAAACGGTTGGACCGTACTCGTTCACATTAGAAGAAACAGATGAAGTCATTTTTTATCTGGATGCAACTTCAAATACCAACTGGGCTGAAGCTGGAAATGAATCGGCTGTTTTAACCATGTTTGTAGATGGAGATATAGTTGGCTACAATCAGGATATTGTAATTTATAATGGTGATCAACTGCATACCTATAAAACGATGCTGGGGAATCTGGAAGCAGGCGATCACACAATCTCTTTCCTGTTTGATTATGTAAAATCGAGTGCAGACGCTGATTTGATTCATTTGGAAGAAATGTACATTTTCCCCGCCGGCTCTATTTACCCCCAAGCGGATGTTTTTAAATATTCTCCTATTCTATACGGGCGGGATTTATTCGAATGGAACGAAAGTACCCGTACCGATATTCCTCTGATAATGTGGCATGAAATTACGAATGAAGGTGATAACAAACGGATTCTTTACAGCATGATTTTCAGCAATGAAGACAGCCGGTTCGGGCTGGGATTGGCTGAACTTATGCACTCATTCGGAAGGACTACTGATATTGAGTGGGTCTATGAAGTTCTGTTGGATTCCGATGGAACTATTTTGGAAGAGATTTTTCAGGGTCCCAGCCATACGACCACAGAATTCAATGGAACCAAAATTGATTTGCATCCAATTCTGAAAAATGTGACCCTTAACTGCAACTTTTCTGATGAAGGAACTTCCGAATACAAATTTTTTCTTACTCCTGAGTACACATTGGGTGAACTATACACGCGGGAAGTTTTGATGGATGACAATCCATGGACATACAAAATCATGACAGAAGAAATGATCAATGAAGATAAGTATGAAGTCCCGGGAGATCCGGCAACTCTCACCATCAGTGATGCCCGGAATTATCTTTATATTGAATTCAACGGTTCGGTCGTTGGTTCAGGAGTGAAACTTACTTTTGGAGTGGATTTCTTTGGATCGTGCGATGTCTTTTATTCAGATCATGAAGATACGTCATTTACATCAGGTTACGGAGGTGGATGGGATCGGCAGGTTATTGAAATGCCGGAAGATTTTGATTTAAGTCTGGTTAAAGATTTGACACTAACAACCACTAGTGAGGATAGTTTTTCAATGACTATTTCGGAAATATCCAAATTGTTTATCCTATCGGAGGCATACGAACCAACTCAATTAGAATTCCAACTGGAAACCCCCATCCAGTTATCCAGTTCCGCACCTGTACAAACCATTTTGATTGGTAATGATGACATCGATATGGATTGCGACGGAGTAGATTTCGGTGATGCATTCTGCGATGACTGCGGTGTTTGCGCCGGTGGTACCACCGGGGTGGATCCCAATGCAGATATGGATGACTGCGGTGTCTGTTTTGGAAACAACGAAGAGATGGATTGCGAGGATGTCTGTTTTGGTGATTCCTACTTGGATGATTGCGAAGTCTGTGATGATATTCCGGAAAATGATAACGAATGTGCAGGATGCCTTGATCCTAATGCAGCGAATTTCAGCTTCAATTGTGATGGGGATTTAGTCGCAGATCCCACATTTGATGACGGCTGCTGTGACTACGACAATGATGACGGCGTTTTAATCGTTCCCGGAGAATTTCCTTCTATTCAGATAGCTATCAATTCTGCTGCTGACGGCGATACCGTGTTAGTATCTCCCGGTGTTTACACCGAGCCAATTAATTTCAGCGGAAAAGAAATTATTGTTGCATCAACATTCCTTACAATCGATGATACTTCTATGATCTATCAAACTATTCTTGATGGAATGAATGAGGATTGTCCTGTTACTTTCGAAAGTGGTGAAACCCGTTTATCCCGGCTAATGGGATTTAGAATTGAAAACGGCTATGGGAAAGGCGTTTCGTTTGAAGAATTTGTTGTGAATGTTTCTGATCCTGAGGCATTTGAAGCCATGCTTGTAAATGATATCAGGGCAGGCGCGGTTTCATGCATCAATTCAAGCCCGACATTGGAGTATTTGATCATTTCTAACAACACAGCCCGGAATGTTGCTGGTGGAGTAGGTTTCGTCAATTCGAATGCAATATTGAAAAATTCAGTGGTCAAGTTTAATGATATTCCGGAAGGTGCTGCTGCCGGCGGCGGCGGAATTGGTATAAATGGTGGAAGCCCTGAAGTAGAGAATGTTTTGATCACTGGGAATACCGTTGGTACAAATATATTAAATATTGCCGGTGGCGGCGGGATTCTTTGCGGATTTTCTTTTGATGAAAACAATATCATTCATTTGAAATTGAAGAATGTAAGAATATCCCATAATGAAGGAGTATTAGGCGGTGCTATTGGAATGTTGTCAGGTACACTTGAAGGGGACAGGTTGCTGATTCATTCAAATGATGGATATCTTGGCAGCGCCCTTAGTCTCGGCGAACCGTACGGACTCATAGTAGATGATATTTCTGTATTACTTACAAATTCTACCATCACTCAAAATACAACGCTGACAAACAGTGTAATCACCCTTCATGATTATGCTTCCTTAACCATAATAAACTCAATTGTTTGGAATGAGGAAGTCGCTAACGAAATTGCCTCCATGCCCAGCAACACCATTCTCGATGTACATCCATTTTATTCCGATATCCGAAACGGATGGGAAGGAGAAGGTAACATCGATTCAGATCCACTGTTTACAGTTCCCGAATATTACGAATTCACTTTATCGGAAAATTCCCCGTGCATTGATATGGGAACGCCATTCTTCGTTTTTGAGGGAGATACATTGATAAACATGGACTCGGAAGAATTTGAGGGCAATGCACCGGACATGGGATTTTTTGAATCACCTTACACGGTTTCCATTAATGATGAAGCATCTTTGCTGGATAAATTTGTGCTGCATCAAAACTATCCCAATCCGTTCAACCCGATCACCACTATACGTTTTAACACGATAGAGACGTTGCATGCAACGTCTCTACATATTTTTAATACTAAAGGGCAATTGATTGAAACATTGGTAAATAAACAATTGTCTCCCGGGTATCATAAAGTCAGATGGGATGCATCCCATGTTGCCAGTGGGGTTTATATTTATCGATTGGTAACCGGTAACAATGTTATTACGAAAAAGATGGTATTACTGAAGTAGTGGAAGTCATCACGAGCCCTGTTGTCAAACTGGGCGTGGTGATCTTGTTGTTTCACTGGCAATACTAATGAGATTGCCACGCTTCGCTCGTCCGCAGGATCCTTTGGGCAATGACTATGAATATTCCCCGGGATTGTAATTCTCTGTGATTTTTCTTAAATTTTACCAATAAGGGAGTTATTTTTTGTATGAAATGTCTCTACACTAATTTTGTGTCTAAATTAGTTTTAGCAATTCTGTTTATTCCCGCAGTTACCTTTAGCGAGGAAAATTTGAGGGGATTACTGACAAATGCTGATATTAAACTCAGTAAAATTTATTCCAATCGCTGGGCTTTTGTCATAGGCATTGATGAATACAATTATTTTCCAACACTTGAGTATGCTGCTGAGGATGCGAAGAGTATGAAAAGTCTGTTGACTTCTCAATTCGATTTCCCTGAAGAAAATATAATTCTATTATTAAACGAGGAAGCAACAAAAGACGGTATTGAGGATGGTTTCTATCGTCTTATTGAAAAATCAAAACCCGGTGATTGTGTGGTATTTTTCTTCGCAGGCCACGGGGATACAAAGCAAAAAGTGTACGTCGTCAAATGATATGGTACAGATTCATCTAAATTTAAAGTGATACTT
>CAYXUG010000040.1:0-20936 GCA_964468655.1 uncultured bacterium
TTTCCAGCATAACCAAGTGAATTTAACACTTGGTCCGAAAAATGACTAATCACCTTTTATTATTTCAATAGAATCATTTTATTAGTTTGTTCAAGATGACCGCTTATGATTTTGCATAGATACACCCCATTTGTCATTTCCTTTGCATTCCAAATTATTTTATGAAATCCTTCTTGTACTTCTCTGTCAATAATAGTCTTTACCTCTTTACCTAAAACATCATATATTTTTATTTTAGTATCTTTAGTTTTAGGTAAAGTAAATGAAATAGTTGTGAAGTTATTAAAAGGGTTTGGTGAATTAGTAATAAAAATACCCTCTAAGTAGTCGTCAAAATCATAGTTAGCCCTCCTTTCAGCAAGATTTGTAGGGACAGTGATGTAGTTGGAGGGATTTGATTCTGTTATGATATTCTCTTTGAAAGCAGTTACATAATAATTAGCTTCATTAAAGCCATCTATTAATATTTCCAATTCCCAATCAATAAATGTTGTTGCATCTCTTCCTACTGTATATCCAAGATATTTATAAGTACCACAATCCCCACCACAACCGTGTAAATTACGGTATATTTTGTAACCCATAATACTAGAGGTGGAACTTGGAATCCAGTTTAGTTTGGGGTGATTTCTAAAATGAGTCCATTGAAGTGATGTTGGCGAATCGGGTGTTGGTTGAATACCCCCTGGTTCAGTGTAAACATTTTCAAAAATAGGATCGTTTTCTATAATTGTCATCATACGGTCAAATTGGTTTTCTGAAAAACGGTTTATACAATGAGGTAACGAGTAGGCCATTATATTGAATGGATCAGGAACAAAATTGATTTCTTGAAAATGACAATCAGATTCTCCTGACCACACACAACTTTGAGATATGTTATAATGCAAATTTGGATCAGTCGGTGTATCGCAGACATAATCCCCACAATCAGAACAATTACTATTATCTAATTCTTCAAAACATTGGTTTTGATCTGTTGTATTATCGCCTTGACAGTTTTCACCTACTTCCTGGCATGTACCATGATGTGTATGATAAAGACCTAAGCAATGTCCCATTTCGTGAGATAATACTGAACTTCCAGAAAGAGTTGTACCGAATCGTTCACCACCTAAAACCAAAGAAAGACTAGGTATACTATTTGATTTTCCTCGATGAAAAACATTATCAGGTAGTAAATAAATATCAACTGCATTATCATGAGGATTTTCAGTTATTAAATCACAAAAATCTTCGGAATTAAAGTCAAAATAATTATCATTATCAATATAATTCCAACCATCTAAATAAAAATAAATTTTACCATTTTCAAAGTCTGCTGCCATTACTGTAATTGCATTCGTTGCCTCATTGAATGTCAATCCACCATTTCCATTACTGTCCCTTATAATATGCAACCAAACATGAATTATCACAGATGTTAAATCTGTGTTTTCATAATTTTTGTTGATTCCTAACTGCTTTAGTCTTTCCTGGGGCGGGAATTGAGTTTTACAAATAGATTCACATTGAATTTGGCAATATGCCAATGTGTGAGTAGAAATAATAAAAACGAATAAAATAATAAAATTCATAAGCTAATATCTTAAGAAAATATTAAAATTTCTATGATTCTGTTTCGATATTTATCCTATCCAGATCCCTCCTTTTCCGTATCAGTTCAACTATTTCATGGTTTTCTTTGGTAGGCCAGAGCTCAAAAGTCATTTCTGCCTCTTTAAGCGCATATTCATACCACCCTTTTTTGGAATAAGCCACGGCCAGATTGTAATGCGCCTTAACAACAGTATTAAGTTCGTCTCTTGTCATATCGGTAGGATTGGCGGGAAGGAGCCGGATTAATTCCCGATACTCTAAAATAGCATCATCCACGAGTCCTTTCTGATAATACCAGTTTCCCAAATCGAGATGGCGTTCGGGATTTTCCTTACACCCTGAAAAAAGGATCAAAACTGTTGTGAGGCAAAAAAAGATTTTGTTCATGGGACGGTCAAATTTAGGGAAGTGTGAATAATAATCCATATAAAAATTGAGCGCCATTATTTAATAAACGGTTCCACAGGCGCCGGCTCTGTAATCACGGTTTTTGGCTCTTTGGTGAAAAAGATGAGTGATAATGTCCCCAGAATGATAAAAACACCAATTCCTTTGAGAACAACTTCAATGGATAAGATGGGAATAAGAATACCGGTGAGAACAATTGAAATTAGTACAAAAGGAGCCGTAAGACTGTCAATAAGAGCGAAGTAAATTTTTTTATCTTTTTCCCCGGCAAATTCATAAACGAGGGACATTGCTGATGTAAAAAATCCGCCCATTCCCATGCCGAGAAAAATGAAGATGAGATAGATTTGCCACATCGTTTGTGCGGAAATAGACGTAACCAATGCAAAGAAGTAGGTAATACATACAACTACTAAGGCATTTTTATGTCCCCATCTGTCACCGAATTTTCCTGCCGCATAACTGGAAATACCAGCCACCGCCACAGTAATGGCAGTGAATACGCCTGCTTCACTGATGTCAAAATCGAGTTTATCCTGACTGTAAACGGCATAGAGAGAAATGGCCGGATAATTTACAGTTAACAGAATTCTGCTGAAAATATACCGCCGGAGATTGTGGTCTTCCCTGTATATTTTTTTTACTCCCCGCAGGAATTGATGGAAGTTGATATCCGGTTGATGGTTTGTAATTGGCTTGGTACAGTACATAAAAAACAACAGTGTTGCCCCGGCAATACACACGGCGTAAATTAAGAATCCATAGCCGAAATTGGCAGGGAAAGGGATGGCACTTGACAGCAGTTTTTTTACAGCGATTCCCCCAAAGAAACCGGCAGCGCTGTTAAACGCAAATGAGATTCCGATGAATGAACCCCGTTTTTCTTTCAAATGGATTTTTTCCAAAAAATCCGCCCAGATGGGGAAAACAAATCCAAGACTCAAACTAAAGAGAATGTAGCAAATATAATAGATTATCCATGCATTCTGCCCCGTTGGCATGACAAAGGCAAAAATGAATCCAGCAGCTAGTATGGGTGGGAGTAATAGCCCATGTACAGCAACCACTGCCTTGGTAATATTCCGGATTTTGCTTCCCCAGAATGCTGAAAATATCTGCAGCACGGCTGCGCTGATAGTAAAGACGCCCGCCACGGATCCAATAATAATGTCCGGCGCGCCTAATGTACTTAAGAATAAAGGTATAACCGCATAAGTGGAATGAAATGCAATCCCGAATCCCCAAAACATTTCGTGGAATATATTGAGGGAAAGATTCCTCTGGTGGTCTTTGTCTGTCAGATTCTGCGGATTGTTCATGAAGGGGGAAGGTATAGGGTCATTTTATCGGGGATGAATTTACTATTATTTTGTGGGAGAGCAAGATGGTAAATTGCTTCAGAAGTACTTAAATTCAATCATGCCTTCCACATACGAAATACCGCCCCGGGTGACTCCTGAAAATGATAATGAATACTTAGAGCAAATGACAAAAGCCATTTTTCAGGCAGGATTCAGCGGGGCTGTTATTCGGAACAAGTGGGATCATTTTAAAGAGGCGTTTGATCAGTTTGATTTTAATACCGTTGCCGAATACAGGCTTGAGGAATTGAACCGTCTTGCCACTGATAAAGGAATCGTAAGGAACAAGCAGAAAATTGGAGCTGTGGTTGAAAATGCGAATGAGATGAAAAAAATAGGTGAAGAATTTGGATCGTTCAAAAACTATTTGGACTCACTCCCCGAGGATTACTATGAAAGGGTAAAGATTTTGACAAAGCGTTTTAAAAATCTTGGTAGAACAAGCGCATTTGTATTTCTTTTCTGCGTCAATGAGCCGGTACCAAAATGGGAGGAAAGATGATTAGTGGAAAATTTTAAAAATATTTCCATCTACATAATCGTTATCCACAATATTGACTAAGTAATAAGAGTTGTGGATTTCTTTTATCAGTTTGTAAGAAATCGAATCGTTCTCATAGATAGACGCCCAATCAGTCAACCACAATTCAAATGCTTCATCCTTCCATATTTGAAACGATCTTGAATCGATGACGGTGGGCTGAACAATTTCTGTCCCCGGGAATACACCCCAGGTGACAGCCATTGTTTCCTGCCCGTCAAGGTTTGTCCGGTAATCACCCTTCGAATTCACCGCCTGAAAAGTAAAGTTGGATTTAAGATCAATTTTCTTTTCCAGTGAGGACAATTTTTCCTTTGTTGTAAAAAATTCAAGATACGCTTTTTGATACACCCTTCCGTTCTCACCTCCCCAGCCGACACCGGCATCATCTGATGGAGCGCCGTTTACTTTCGGCTGTGAATTAATGGTTAAATAGCCATTTTTATTGAGAACAATCAAGTCATCTGAAATTTGCTCACTTTCAAGCGCCAACGGCATTTCACACCACGGAAGGAGATTAATTTTACCTTCGCAGAATGAGACGAATGTATTTATTATTTCTTTCATGTTTTGCGGTTCACCCCAGACTTTCTTTCTTCGTACCTTGTTTTTTTTGCTTTGGGCGCCTGCTCTGATTGCGTGGTATTGATTTAATTCACCGAAAGTGGGGCTGGAAATATCTCCCCATCTTCCATTGGGAAAATCATCCCAGTTTTGGGTTCGGGCAAGGTAGGAAACAGGACGGTTGCTCCAGTAAATGGGTCTTACGTCTTCAGATGCTTTACGATCATCCATGGTTGATTGTCGCCATGGAAGTTTTCGCTGTGGTTTTTTAGTTATACTCAAACCCAGATTATTAATTACCGCAAGTATAGAACTTTCAAGATTCAGTGTATAAAAATGAAGTCCTGAAACACCTTCTTTTAAAAGCATTTCACACATTTGGGTTGCCTGGTCAATTCCGTATTCAATAACACTGGCATCATCGTTTTTTATGGGTTCCAGTTGATCATAAATAGACGTAGGTACATTAACATTGCAGAACCGTGTAAATTTTAAAAACCGGGAATAATTGTGTATTGGCATAATCCCTGGAACGATGGGTACTGTGATTCCTGCACCCACGCATTTATCCCGAAACTTCAAGAAAAGGTCTTCATTGTAGAACAACTGAGTGATAATCATATCACTACCTGCGTCAACTTTTTCTTTCAGGTGGTTTATGCCGATAGCCACATCATTGTGTTCTTGGTGTCCTTCAGGGTAGCCGGCAACACCAAGGAAAAAATGATTGCCATGTTTTGACCTTATGTAACTCACCAAATCCTTACCATAACTGAATCCGTCGTTTTGCTCTGTCCAATTTTCTTCTCCACCAGGCGGATCCCCTCTAAGGGCAAGTATATTAGAAAGACCACTGTCTTTTGCTTCATCGAGGACTTCTGTGATTGAAGTTTCAGGCATATTCGTGCAGGTAAGATGCATCATCACATCCACGCCGAAATATTTCTGGATTGTTTTGCTTATTTCCATTGTCAGATCAGCAGTGGACCCACCCGCCCCCCAGGTGATGTCAATGAATGCCGGATTCAGAGACACCATTCTGTCAATTCGGTCATAAAGGTTTTTCAAGCCCAACTCAGTTTTCGGAGGGAAAAATTCAAAACTGTAAAACGGTTTTCCCTGTTCCCTGTATTCAGCTATTTTGTCTGATATTTTCATTTTTTATTTTAGCCGCAGATTAACGCAGATTTTATTAATTCAAATAATTTCATAATTAATGGTACGCAGATTTACATGATTCACATGATAAAAACTTAATTAAAAAATTAGTTTTAATTGTTTAACAATTTTGTTGGCTGTGAATTTGAATTTATTCAAAAAATAAAAAAAATCAGGAATATCTGCGTTTATCTGCGTCCTGTTATTCAGTATTAATAACCGAGGTTTGGTGCGAGCCATTTTTCAACTTCCTTAATATTCATTGATTTTCTTTTGGCATAATCTTTTACCTGATCCTTATTAATTTTCCCTATACCAAAGTACGCAGATTCAGGGTGAGAAAAAAACCATCCGCTTACAGAAGAGGCGGGGAACATAGCATAGTTTTCCGTTAATTGAATACCGGCTGTTTTTTCCACATTCAGCAATTCCCAAAGCAGTGATTTTTCAGTATGATCGGGGCAGGCAGGATAGCCGGGAGCCGGTCGGATACCGCTGTATTTTTCCTGGATTAATTCTTCATTTTCTAAGTTTTCATCATCTGCATAACACCAGAATTCTTTTCGAACTCGCTCATGAAGGCATTCCGCGAATGCTTCTGCGAGCCGGTCTGCAAGGGCTTGAACGAGGATTTTATTGTAATCATCCTGATCATCTTCAAACTTTTTTGTCATAATGTCAACACCGTGTACTGTCACAGCAAAGGCGCCAACCCAATCCTTAAGCCCGGAATCATCAGGAGCGATAAAATCAGAAAGGCACCGGTTCGGTTTGCCGGATGATTTATCAATCTGCTGCCTTAAGTGGTGCAGTGTTATTTTTTCTTTTTTTCTCGATTCATCTGTAAAAAGCCGAATGTCGTCATCATGACTGTTAGCCGGGAAAAATCCAAGTACACCTGTGGCAGTTAAAAGATTCTCATTGATAATTTTATTTATAAGCTCTTGAGCATCATCAAATAAATTTTTTGCCTGAATACCCAATTTTTTATCATTAAAAATATTGGGATATTTCCCTTTCAACTCCCAAGTGGCGAAAAATGGCGTCCAGTCAATGTAATTTTTCAACTTATTCAAATCGTATGAGTCAAACACTTTAATTTTTTTTAACACTGGTTCAGGGGGGGAATAATCAGGCCAATTGATTACAATTTTTTGGTTTCTTGCATTATTTAGCGGTACCAATTTTTTAGATGATTTTATTTTTTCATGCCTGTTTCTGATAGAAGCATATTCTTCACGAATATCAGAAGTGAAACTGCCATTTCGTGATTTATTCAACAGTGTTCCAACAACATCAACACTTCGTGAAGCATCTATTACATGAACGGTTGGTGCGGAATAGTTTTGTTCAATTTTTATGGCAGTATGCTTTTTGGAGGTTGTGGCGCCACCGATGAGGAGCGGCAGGGTAAATTTTTCTCTGTCAAGTTCACTGGCAACATAAGTCATTTCCTCCAAAGAAGGTGTAATCAGTCCGCTCAACCCGATGATATCCACACGCTGTTTCCGGGCTGTATTCATTATTTTTTCAGCAGTAACCATGACACCCAGATCAATGATTTCATATCCGTTGCATCCGAGGATAACACCTACAATATTTTTACCTATATCGTGTACGTCTCCCTTCACGGTAGCCAAAAGAATTTTTTTCTTAATTTTCTCTTTGCCGGAGAGATCTTTTTCGATAAACGGCACCAGGTACGATACAGCTTTTTTCATGACTCTTGCGCTTTTAACCACTTGCGGCAGAAACATCTTCCCGGACCCGAAAAGGTTGCCCACACGGTTCATTCCATCCATGAGCGGACCTTCAATCACTTCGACGGGTTTGGGATAAATCTGCCGTGCTTCTTCAACATCTTCTACTATGAAATCGGTAATTCCTTCTACCAGGGCATGTTTAATTCGTTCTTCAATTTTTGCAAATCTCCAGGATAGATCAGGTATTTTCTTTTTTTTCACACTATTGAAAGTATCTGCAATTTCCAGAAGACGGTCTGTAGCATCGCTCCTTTTGTTAAAGACAACATCTTCCACCCGCTCGAGGATGTCCGGATCAAGATCATCATAAACCGCCAATTGTCCCGCATTTACTATTCCCATATCCATGCCTGCCTGAATAGCATGATAGAGAAAAACGGAATGCATGGCTTCCCTCACCGCGTTGTTTCCTCTGAAGGAAAATGACAGGTTGCTTACTCCACCGCTGATGTGAACACCTGGGCACAATTTCTTTATTTCTCTGGCTGCTTCAATATAGTTGATAGCAAATTCATTGTGTTCTTCGATCCCTGTTGCTACTGCAAAAATATTTGGATCAAAGATGATATCCTCCGGTGAAAAGCCGATTTTCTCGGTTAATAATTTGTATGCCCGTTCACAGACCGCGACTTTTCTTCCCACTGTTTCTGCCTGCCCTTTTTCATCAAATGCCATGACAATAACAGCGGCGCCGTACCGGAGGATTTTATGGGCATGTTCCAAAAATTCTTTTTCACCTTCTTTCAAACTGATAGAATTGACAATTCCCTTTCCCTGAATGTTTTTCAGACCGGTTTCAATGACTGACCATTTGGAGGAATCAATTACCACAGGAACTCTGCTGATATCCGGTTCAGAGGCAACCAGACGTAGAAATTTTTCCATAACTGCTTCAGAATCCAAAAGACCTTCGTCCATATTAATATCAATCAATTGAGCGCCGTTTTCTATCTGCTGCCGTGCAACTGACAGAGCTTCTTCATATTCATCTTCTTTAATCAATCGTCTGAAACGGGCGGAACCGGAAACATTGGTCCGTTCGCCAATATTGATAAAGTTAGAATCAGGTCGGATGGTGAACGGTTCAAGTCCGCTGAGTTTTGTGAATTGGTCAACTTCAGGAATTTTTCGGGGAGAGAGGTTACTTACAGCATCAGCAATGGCAGCGATGTGTTCAGGTGTAGTTCCGCAGCAGCCACCGACAATGTTCAGCAGTCCATTTTGTCCAAAATCGCCGAGCAGTTCAGCCATAAATTCAGGTGTATCGTTATATTCGCCAAATTCATCCGGCAGACCCGCGTTTGGATGAACAGAGACAAAAGTGTCAGCAATACGGGAAATTTCCTGAAGGTGGGGACGGATTTGTGTTGCGCCCAAAGCACAATTCAATCCAACGCTCAATAAATTTCCATGGCGGATTGAATGCCAGAATGCCTCGGGTGTCTGACCGGAAAGTGTCCTTCCGCTGGCATCGGTGATTGTACCTGAAACCGACACTGGAATTGATTTCCCCGTTCTATTGAGTAATTCGTTGATGGCAGCCAAAGCAGCTTTGCAGTTGAGAGTATCAAAAACTGTCTCAACCATGAGCAGATCAGCACCACCCCCCAGAAGCGCTTCCGCCTGTTCCTTGTATGCTGTGAATAGATCATCAAAAGTGATATTTCGGAATGAAGGATCGTCTACTTTAGGAGAAATGGAAGCTGTCCGGTTGGTGGGACCTAAAATACCGCAGACGAATCTTGGCTTGTCAGGATTTTTTTTCGTGAAACCATCGGCAGCTATTCGGGCAATTTTTGCAGCAGCAATATTTATGTCCCTGACAGCATCGGTCAATTGATAATCCTGCTGTGAAATTCCATTGGCATTGAATGTGTTTGTTTCAATGATGTCAGCTCCCGCTTTTAGGTATGCTCTGTGAATTTCATCAATCACATCAGGACGTGTTAAAGACAGCAGATCATGATTCCCTTTCAAATCAATAGAATGGCTTTGAAACAAATCTCCCCTGTAATCCTGTTCATTCAGCGAATAGGACTGAAGCATGGTTCCCATTCCGCCATCGATGATTGCGATCTTTTTTTTTAATATTTGTTCAACTGTTTCCATAAACAAAAAAGCCGGCGCTTATCCGGCTTTATCATAACCTTTTTAGCACCTTTATTTTTAGTCGCGGCAATATGGTTCAAATCACGACTGTTACAACTTATACCTGAATTCGGTTTAAGTCAATATTCTTTTTTTTAGTCGAAGTATTAATCGAGAGGGACTTCTTCCCCGGCAAATACCGGCTCAGAAAGTTCACCCGCTTTCTTCTTTAACAATTCTGCTTTGTCGGTGTTTTCCCAGGTGAAGTCGGGGTCATTCCTTCCGAAGTGACCATCAGAAGCAGTTTTCAAATAGATAGGTCTCCTTAAATTCAGAGCATTAATAATCAGTGCCGGTTTCAGTGGGAAGTACTTTCTCACAAGTTCAGAAATTCTCGTTTCGGAGATTCTGTTGGTTCCAAAACAGTGTGTTAAAACACTGACAGGTTCGGCAACACCGATGGCATAAGCAAGCTGAACTTCACATTTATCGGCAATGCTGGAAGCGACAATATTCTTAGCAATGTAACGAGCCATATAAGCCGCAGATCTGTCAACTTTTGTGGGATCTTTCCCGCTGAAGGCACCGCCCCCGTGACTACCATGACCGCCATAGGTATCCACAATTATTTTTCTTCCTGTAAGACCGGTGTCGCAGGCGGGACCTCCGCCTACAAATCTGCCGGTTGGATTGATATGAAAAACCGTATTTTCATCAATCCATTCGCTGCAGACAGGATTAATAACATGTTCCCGGATGTCATTTTCAACATCTTCTATGGTGTAATCTGCATCATGTTGATTGGAAATAACTACAGTATAAACTCTCATGGGCTTACCCATGTGGTATTCCACCGTCACCTGGCTTTTTCCATCGGGACCAAGTTTAGGCAGTGTTCCATTTTTTCTAACTTCAGAAAGTCGCTCTGTTAATTGATGAGCCAAGAGGATGGGGAGAGGCATTAGTTCAGGTGTTTCGTTTGTAGCATAACCGAACATGAGTCCCTGATCGCCGGCACCCTGTTCCTTGTGCTTACCGTCTCCTTCGTTCACCCCCTGAGCGATGTCTCCCGACTGATTGTGGATAAAAGATTGAATATCCACAGTTTCCGCATCGAATCCGCTGTCTGTTTGGTTGTAGCCGATTTGCCCGATAACGTTACGCGCTGTTTCGATGTAATCAACCGAAGCTGAGGTTGTTACTTCACCTGAAATGAATACTTTGTTTGTGGTGGCCATTGTTTCCACTGCCACTCGGGCAAATGAATCCTGCTTGTAAATTGCATCCAATATTCCGTCAGAAATCTGGTCGCAGACTTTGTCCGGGTGACCTTCAGTAACCGATTCTGAAGTAAATAAAAAGCGTTCCTGGTTGTTTTCCATAAATCCTTTTCCTTTTAATAATTACAAATTACAGGGCGAATATTAAACAATATCTAAATTAAAATACCATTATTTATTTTTCAGGAAAATCCGACACAGCCGTAATGGAAATTCCCCCTCTCGGTTTTTGAATCAGCGTCACTTTACATGTTTTCGGAGATATTACTTTCACAATATCATTTTTAATAATTCCAGCCAATGTTTCACAAAAGTGTCCTTCCTCCCTGAAACTCCATAAATAGAGTTTTAAACTTTTGGATTCTATGCACAGTTTATCCGGTACATATTCGATGGTGACCGTGTACCAGTCCGGCTGACCCGTCACGGGACAGAGTGCCGTAACCTCATCAGAGGTCATGGTGACGTGACCGCATCCACTGGGAGCCGGGAACGTTTCCAGGTCTTTGGACGGTTTTGCTCTTATTTTCCCCAATGATTTGAATTTGAAATCTTCACTCATTTTATCTGATTTCCCGATATAAATTGGTTTCACCTTCACTTTTTGCCACGGCCACGGCTCCCACGCTGTCGCTGGTAATATTTACCATGGTGCGGAACATATCCAGAGGACGGTCAACAGCCAGCATTGTGCCCACAATCAAAGCGACTTCCGGATGGTCCGCAATCCCAACAGCGCCCAGCACAACAAAAATCATCACCAGTCCCGCAGATGGAATGGCAGCAGCGCCCACCGAAGCCAGGAATGCTGTAATCACAATAACAAACTGCTCTGTCATGGTGAGATCAAATCCCAGTACCTGTGCAATAAACAGCACACCGGCGCACTCGTAAAGAGCAGTACCATCCATGTTGATGGTGGCGCCGAGAGGGAGAACAAAACTGGTTACTTTGTTTGAAACCCCCACTTTGTTCTCAACACAGTCCATGGTAACGGGAAGTGTGGCGCCGGAAGAACTGGTGGAAAATGCCGTGAGAAATGCCGTGGACATGGCTTTGGCATGTTGTAACGGACTTTCCTTTGTGAAAAAATAAAAAAGGAGCGGGAGTACAATCAGAAAGTGAATGGTCAATCCCGCGGCAATGGTTACCATATACATCCCCACTGCTTTGAACAGGCCGAATCCCGCTGTTGCCACTGCCTTGGAGATGAGTCCAAACACACCGATGGGGAGGAGCTTTATGATTCCGCCGGTGAGTTTCATCATCACGTGGAATGAGTAATCGAAAAAGTTCTTCATGAAAGTGTGGGGCTTTTCAGGCAGTTTTGTAATGGCAAATCCCAAAACGATGGAAAAGAAAATGAGGGCAAGAATATCCCCATCAGCCGCCGCCTTTACGGGGTTTGTGGGAATCATCCGGATTAAAATATCTGCAAGGGAATCAGGTTTATGAAGCTGTGAGGGATCGAAACTCTGTGTTGTTTCAGCAAGCGTAACACCCGCACCCGGCTGAATGAGGTTGGTGAGGGTGAGTCCTATGAGAATAGCAATCATTGAGCTTAAAAAATAATACCCCAGCGTTTTTCCGCCGATTCGCCCTAAGGATTTGCTGTCGCCAAGTCCTGCAACTCCGCTGACAATAGAAGTAAAAATGAGGGGGATAATAATCATTTTCAAAAGGCGCATAAAAATAACACCGAGTGGTGCTGCAATGAGAGCGTCTTCTTTTAAGGTAATGGCGAACAGAGCCCCCAAAATCATTGCGATAAATACCTGCCAGTGGAGTTTCATAAGGGAGTGAATTTAAAGTTTTTACAATGGGATTGCCAACATAAGTTCATTGACAACTTTGTCATTGATAGATTTATCAAAAACAGATTTGTCATAGACAGATTTGTCATAGACAGCTTGACATTCTAACCATTCTTATATTACCATCCCTGCCTTAATTCTTAGTATCCAGATGAAACTGAAAAAGAAAAACATTGCATTATACCTGCTGATATCAATCCTGTTTTTTGTAATTGGTTGCAGTCCAAGATTACCCGTTCAAATTACACCATCGGAATCTTATGGCGTTGTCGCATCGCCTCATCCGGTAGCTACTGCCATTGGTGAGGACGTGCTGAAAAATGGAGGAAATGCAGTGGATGCCGCAGTAGCCGTTGGCTTCGCCCTTGGGGTTGTGGATCAGTTCAATTCGGGAATCGGCGGCGGCGGGTTTATTGTCATCAGATTGGCAGACGGAACTGTTTATACCATAGACGCCCGGGAAACAGCGCCGGCTCTGGCAACAAGAGATATGTATCTGCGGGATGGTGATTACATTCCTGAATTGAGCAGAACGGGACCGCTGTCTGTTGGTGTTCCGGGGATTGTGGCGGGGTATGTGAAAATGCTGGAGCTTGCCGGCAGTCAAAGTTTAAGGGAACTCGTGGCACCTTCTATCCGGGTGGCGGAAAAAGGATTTGTGCTGGATGAATATTATATGTCCCGGTATGGAGGGGTGATTGATGGTCTGTCTTTTGATTCTGCCTCTGCGGCAGTTTACCTGAAAAGTGATGGAAGCAGTTATTCCGCAGGCGATGTTCTCATTCAAAAGGATCTGGCGGAAACGTATTCTAAAATAGCTGAAAACGGTGTTGATTATTTTTACATAGGTGAATTTGCTCTGGCACTGGCTGGCTACATGGCTCAAAACGGCGGACTTATTTCATTTGAAGATATGGCAAATTACAAACCTAAGCTAAGGGATGCTGTAACGGGGAATTACAAAGAAGTTGAAATTATCGGCATGGCGCCGCCAAGTTCCGGTGGTGTGCACGTGGTGCAGCTATTGAATATGGTGGAATCCTCCAGGATTCTTGAAGGCAAAGAAAAATGGACATCAGAAGGCATTTTCCGCATGAGCCAATTTATGGAAAAAGCATTTGAAGACAGAGCAATCCATCTCGGTGACAGCGATTTTTATCCAGTACCGGTGGAGCGTCTCACCAGCAAATCCTACGCCGATTCTGCGGTGCAGGTAATAATGGGAAGTGATAAAACCGTTGAAACGGTTAATGTCCTTAAATTGGGAACAAGTAACCCACGAATTAATTCGTGGGTTAACAGCGGTTTGTTGCCTGATGGACATACGGCAAACTATGCCGTCATTGACAAATGGGGAAATGCAGTGAGCGTAAATCAGACGGTGAATCTCACCTTTGGCGCTAAAATTACACTACCCGGAACGGGCGTAATTCTTAACAATCAGATGGACGATTTTTCTTCCCAGCCGGGAGTGCCCAATGCATTTGGACTGGTAGGCAGTGAAGCCAATTCCATCGCACCGGGAAAGAGGCCCCTCTCAAGCATGTCGCCTACGATTGTTGTGAAAAATGATAAGCCGGTTCTAATTCTGGGCGGTGCTGGTGGTCCAAGGATTATTACGGCTGTACTGCTCACTATTATGGGAATGGTGGATTTCGGAATGGACCTTGATGAAGCTTTAATGCAAACGAGGTTTCATCACCAGTACAAGCCCGATCTTCTGTATCTGGAAACGTCCGCATCATTCTGGACAAAAGCTGGACTTCGGCTAAAAGGGATCAAACCTGAGATGAGGGACGAACTGGGCCGCATAAATGCTATTGCGTGGAATGATGAAGCAGGCGGGTACATTGCCATCCCCGAGCCGAGGATGGGGAAACGGTACTAATATTCTTTGTATACTGCCAGTCCCAGGCAGACCATTTCATCATTCACTACAGTCTGAACAATCTGGGGTTCCACTACTAGCAGTTAAGGTCATACAATTTTCACCATGAAATACCGATTAAAACATATCATAGTCCCGGTTGATAGAGGACTGTCAAAAAATGTGCTGACTCTGGCGCTGCCTGTTATAGCCGGCAACATCAGCCGGGTGCTTATGAATATGATGGATGTTGCCATGGTGGGCCGGCTTGGCGCCGAAGCGCTGGCAGCGGTGGGAATGGGTGGTGTTCTCATTTGGTCTGTTATGAGTTTTAGCGTTGCCATTCGCACGGGGGTCCAGACGGTTACTGCAAGAAGATACGGTGAAAAAAAGTTTGACCAGTGCGGAAAAGTGTTAAACAGCGGTATTTTATTTGCACTGTTGGCAGGCGGCTTATTTACAATTGCAGGATATACCGCAGCGCCCGTTCTTATAAAATTTTTGATTAAAGACCCGGTGGTTATTCCTATGGCTATAGAATATACGCGGTGGTCATTTTTAGGCGCTGTGTTCATTACGCTGGGGTATGCTTATCAGGGGTTTTACAACGGTGTTGAGCGGACGAAAGTTCATATGCAGGTGAGTGTGGTTTCCAACATTCTGAATGTATATTTGAATGCGGGATTTATTTTCGGAAGCGGAAGACTTAAAACCATGCTGACTGAATCGGCATTGGGCGACCTTTCACTATTTTATAATTTGTGGGAACCATTTTACTTTCCCGCTTGGGGTGTAAAAGGCGCCGCCATTGCTACCTTGATTGCATCCGGGTGGATGGTTGTTCACTATTCTTTGTATGGGTTGTTCAGGGAGTTTCGGGGAAAATACCACGCCTTTCAGCGCGGTACACCGAAAAATATTATCAATAAAGTAATCAAAATTGCGTTGCCGCAGGGCTTGCAGGAAATGGGTGTAACGGCTGTTTTTATCCTGTATTTCAAAATTGTTGCCATGATTGGGACCGTGGAAGTTGCGGCTACAGAAGTGGCGTTTGCCATTATGCAGTCATCGTTTTTGCCGGCAATCGGATTTGGCCTCGCCTGCGCCACACTGGTGGGGAAATATCTGGGGGAGAAAAATCCGGACCGGGCTGAAGTCTGCATCATTGAATCAGTAAGGTGGTCAGTTATTTTCATGGGTTCCATGGGAATACTGTTTCTGTTTCTCCCGCGCTATATTCTTCCCCTGTTTACCAATGAGCCCGAAGTTATCAAGCAGGGGATTGTAGCGTTGAGAATTTTGGGAGTGGTTCAATTTATAGATGCTTTCGGGCTCACACTGTGGTTTGCCTTAAGCGGCGCCGGCAATACGAAATACCCTGCCGTGGTGGAAATGATTATTGCATGGGGATTTTTTCTTCCTGCTTCGTTTATTATGGTGACTCGATTTGATTCTGGTCTTACAGGCCCCTGGCTCTGTTTTGCCTTATATATTCTTATCTATGCAGCTGCCATGGTTTGGAAAATATTGAAAGGTGACTGGAAAAAGATTAAAGTTTAACAATATTTCCATGAAATATGTGACACAGATCAAACAATCCAAAAATTTTCTTGTCTGGCACTTGAATATTTGTACATTCGGTGCGTATATTTAGGCAATTATTGCAGAAATTCACGTACTGAAGAGGAGGCATTTTATCAGCTTAAGACATATATACATTAATAATAGACTTCGGAGGGAGGTCGTATTATTTGGTAGTCTCAAGGAGGAGGATACTATAATTACGGCTCAATTCATTGAAGAAAAACTCTATTCATTTAAACAAACGAGGTAAGGAGAATAAAATGAACTTAATACAAAAAACATCAGCGTTTACATTGTGTATAATGCTTCTGTTTTCGTTCGCTACGGCAGAAGGACAAGTACAATATGATAAACAAAAACCCGATATGAAACGGGTTCATATAAAAGCTGAAATGGACAAAGGGATTGAAAAGGCACCTTTATCGCCTGTAAAAAACACCTTTCAAAATACACCATTTCAAACCCTTAATATTCAAACCACCCCCCGGGTTGTACAGAATAATACACCGGATGGTGCGAGGATCAATCCCGATTTGAATAAGAAATCTTACACAATTCCTGTTTCAGAAGGATTGTACCAATCAATATCAAGAGATGAAGCTACTTATTCTTTTGAAGGGTGCTCTTCTGATCCGGATGGAGCCGGAGGGGAGACTCTTACGGTAGATGTGGCAGATGAAGGTATCACAAACGGATTTGTTCTTTCAGGCGTGACAAATACTTCTGAGACGTGGTCAAGCGAACAGATTGTTTGTATCACACCTCCCAGCGGTACAGAACTCTGTTTCTATACCTATAATCCGGCAGATTCGACTGGATACGCATGGTCACTGGACCTTGGTGCAAATGGTTACATGCTAGGTGAATCCATCACAGGCACCTGGGCATTCCAGGAGTATGATTCTTATGGTGATGCCGGTCATGAGGCTTGTGAAGTTTCCATGGCGGTATCATATGAAGCTGCTCTTGAGGGATGTACTGATCCTATGGCAGACAATTATGATGTGAATGCAAATATTCCCTGTCCTGATGAGGACGGCGATGGCGTACAGGATTGCTGCACATACAGCGATTGTGAAGATACTGAAGTAACATTAACCATTGTTTATGATGATTATGCAGCTGAAACATCCTGGGACTTGAGTGGTTCTGATGGTGCCGTAATCTTTTCCGGACAAGGTGCATCAGGCGACTCTCTGCTTTCACAAACCTGGTGTTTAGCAGATGGTGGTTATATATATAATATCTATGATTCCTTTGGTGATGGAATTTGTTGTTCGTATGGTGAAGGATCTTATACAGTGACGCATTCAGATGGCACTGTTCTTGCTTCAGGCGGTGATTTTACCGACACTGAGAGCACATCATTTGCACTTGGTGGTGGTATTATTTTTGGTTGTATGGATCCAGAAGCCTGTAACTATGATGAAACAGCCACTGATGATGATGGCAGTTGCTGGTTTGCAAACTCCGGTATGGATTGTAATGGAGACTGCTTAGATGCGACATTGTCCGCTTACACGGCAAGTTGCGATGGCGGTTCCTTCCAGAGTGAAATTTCATGGGGACTCAACACATCAGAAGGCCAAACCGTATTATCCGGTGGTGCACCCTATTCTTCAGGGGCATGCCTTGCAGATGGAGATTACATGCTTACCATGAATGATTCCTATGGTGACGGTTGGAATGGGAATGTATGGAGTTTGACCGATTCAAATGGTCTTGTTCACACCTCATCAAGCGGGCCCGATACTACTTATGGCGAACACAATTTCACACTGCCATACATACCTGTTTGGGGTTGTACTGATACTAATGCCAATAACTATGGTTTTAATTGTGCTGGTGAAGATGCTGGAGTTCCTACTGAAGATGACGGTTGTTGTGAATATGACTTTGAAGGTTACGATCTTACAGGAACATATACGCTAGGTTTTGACTGGTATTGTGATGGTGAAGATGGCTCCGACATAGTTGAGTTTTATGCAGATGGTACGTCTAATTTTGATGCAGAATGGTCTGGTGCCCCAGGAACTGTATCTCTGGGTGCTGGTGTCTGCGATGGAGTTGAAGCTGCATACAATTGCTCCTTTACGTTCCCAGCCTATGGTACTACATATTATTTTTATATGGTTGACGGCCGAGACGGTTCAGGTGATGGTCCGATCGACAGTGGAGGCGATGGTACCAATGATGGTATAGGCACTCTTGAGTCATACACTGTAATTGAGGGGTGCACTGATCTTATGGCCTCAAACTATGGTCTCAATTGTGCTGGCGAAGATGTTGGCGCGCCCAATACAGATGATGGCTGCTGCGAATATGACTGCTCCGATAATGAACTGATGATTTATATGCACGACACCTGGGGAGACGGCTGGAACGGCAATCTCTTGAACATTGGCGAGTTTTCGTTCACACTTGAAACTGGGAATGAAGGGTCAGCCTATGCTTGTTTAGAAGATGGCCTGTACAATGTAGTCTGTGATGGCGGTTCCTATCAGAGTGAAGTTTCCTGGGATATTGTTGACAATGTTTCAGGCGCAACATTGCTGCTTGGCGGCGCTCCTTTTGAAGGATTACTTCAGCTTGGTGAAGGAACAGAGATTCTTGGATGTATGGATCTTGAAGCATTAAACTATGGTTTTAACTGTGCTGGTGAAGATGTTGGCGTGCCCACATTTGATGATGGATGCTGTGAATATCCGACACCACCAGGAGATACCATGGAAGATCCGCTGCATGTAGATGCAATACCATATAACTTTATGGGTTCCACAGTTGGCTTTAATGATGACTCGGATATGGCGTGTCCTTACGCAGGCAGTACATCACCCGATGTTTACTTTGATTATACACCCGACACAGATATGACAGTTGATATTGATCTGTGTGGTGAAGGAACGTTATATGACACCAAGGTGTATGTATATGCGGGTATGGACAGCGTTGCTTGTAATGATGACGAATGTTCCAATTCAACAACAAGCTATTTGAGTCTTATTTCAGACTTGTCCCTCACAAGCGGGACCACTTACTACATTGTTGTTGATGGTTACGGCGGTGCATCCGGTGATTTTGAGTTGAATATTGTTGACTCAGGGCCACCCGCGGAAGCTCCCCCTGCAGCACACAGTGTAACAGCAGCAGGTGTTACAGTTAATGAAAGTGCTTCTGTCGAATGGGCATGGGAACACCCGGACTATGCAACAATGCTTGATTGCAACGGTGATGAAATCCCCACATGGTATGAAGTATTTGTTGGTGATGGAAACTGTGATCCCAGTTTAGACTGTGAAGAGTATAATAATGATGGCGGCGATTGCGAAGGTGTTGTAATCCTAACTGATTGTATAGGCACGGAGTTTACAAATGATCAGTGCCAGCCAGGTTATGATTGCTGTGTAGATGACGGAACCTGTACTGATATTAATGGCGATGGCATAATTACCAGCTGGCTTGGCGATACATATTGTGATGATGGCGCTTACGGTCTTTGGTTCATTTGTGATGAATATGGCTGGGATTGTGAAGACTGCGGTCAGTCAGGCACGGATGTCAATGGAGATGATTGGGCATGTAATGATGCTGATGGCGATGGAGTCTGTGATGACCCCAATGGATATTGCGATGGAGGCCGCATGGCTGTTTCAGAAAATAGTCGTGAAAAGATGAGAGAACTCAGCAGTACAGCAGTGTACGAGCTTGAGAATGGCACCATCAAACAGGTATATCCGAATCCTGAATTAACAAGTCGTTATGACTATGTAACATTCGGAATTGATGTAACCTTTTTGGGTGCTACTTATCCATTCGCAACGAATTTTAATAGTATTACCATTACCGGTTTTGATGATGTAGATGGATACGATCCTGATTCGCTGGCTTGCGGTACAGTATATGCAATCGGCGATGATGGCGGTGTTTCTGATCCTTCAGAAACTGCTTGTTCCACACCTGGCGATGGTGGTGGTCCCGGTCCGGATTATGACTTCATCCAGGATCTGGTGGTCACCGATGATGCTGGAGGTGGTATAAACCTTGCTTTCGGTACGCATACTGATGGTACGGACGGATATGATGAAGGTATGGATGAATTCCATCCACCGTTCCCACCCACAGGCGTATTTGATGCTGCACTTACAAGCGGAGATGACCATTACTTTATCGATATCCGCGGTACGACACCTTCCGATGGTTCTACAACATGGCAGGTTTCCTTGCAGCCGGGAGAAGGTGCAACATCCTTTACCCTATCCTGGGGAGAAATTGCCGCTGAAGGAAGTTTTACACTTTCAGACGTATTTGGTGGTGTATTCTTTATAGTGGATATGAACTCTACTGACAGCTATCCGGTTGAAACTACGCAAGCTTCTGTCTTAATCACTCATCGTTTTACAATGGACATGACGCTCGACAATCTGGCAGGTTGGAATATGATAGGTCTTCCTTTGGAAGTTGATGATAATTCAGTAGGAACCCTGTTCCCGAACTCGCTGGCAGGTACCTTGTATGGTTACAATGGTGCATACTACAACGCTGAGGCACTTAATACCGGTGCAGGTTACTGGCTGCGATTTGATGATACCGGCTCCAATACGATTACAGGATACGATTTCAGCTCTATTGATATATCAATGGCAACGGGCTGGAATATGATATCCGGACCCAGCTATACAGGATCCATATCAGATCCGGGCGGAATCGTTGTGTCAGGGACCCTATACGGATATAACGGTGCATACTACAGCGCCTCTGATCTTAATGGTGGCTCCGGTTACTGGCTGAGAGCTTCAGCAGAAGGGACTATTACTGTTTCTGCAGGCGGTGCCAGATTAACTTCTGGTCATAATGATCTGTCAGAAGCCAGTTCACTAACCTTTACAGATGCATCCGGTTATTCTTCCAA
>CAYXUG010000041.1:0-20128 GCA_964468655.1 uncultured bacterium
ATAAAAGAGCATTAAATTCTAAATGTGTAAACCATGTCTATCCAAGTGTCAAAGTGGACTTTAAGTATCATTTCAATTCACGTACAGATAAAGTAAATTCGGCTTAATATATTTAGAGGTTAAACAATGTACTGTCCCAAATGTAAAAGTGAATTTATGGAATCTGTAACTCATTGCCATGACTGCGATGTTCCCCTTGTTGCGGAACTTCCCAAAAAAGAAAAACTTGAGAATGTGGAATGGATTTCACTTCATTCTTTCCCGAGTTTGATTTATGCAGAAATGTTTAAGGAAACACTGGAGAAAGAGGATATTTCCTGCTACATCAAATCAGATTTTATTACTTCAACCATCGGAGTGAAAGGCAGTACAATGACCGGATCAAAGGCAACCTTGTTTGTCCCTGAACCCGAGTTGGAAAAGGCACGGGATTTGCTTAACCAACTCGAGCAAAAATAGCGATGGCAAATAATTACAAATCCGTAAAAGGGACAAAAGATTTACTTCCTTCTGAATCTGTCAGATATCGTAATCTTGAAGGGGTTATACATGGCACCATGGAATTGTGGGGATACGGCGAAATCCGCACACCTGTTTTTGAGGATACTTCCCTGTTTGCCAGAAGTGTCGGTGAAGAAAGTGATATTGTTACCAAACAGATGTATACCTTTCTGGATCAAAGCAAAAACAGTCTGACACTGAAACCGGAATTAACGGCTCCTGTCATGCGGGCGTATTTACAGCACAACCTTTCCCGGCAGGGTGCCATGACAAAATTGTACTATATGGATACACTGTTCAGGCAGGAACGTCCTCAGGCAGGACGTTTAAGGCAGTTCCGGCAGTTCGGCGCTGAAGCAATCGGATCACCCCATCCGGAGCAGGACGCTGAAATAATCACTCTGGTTATCAGAATCTTAGATCAGCTCGGAATAAAAAATACAACCTTGCATCTGAACAGCATTGGCTCAAGAGAGAGCAGAAAAATATATTTAAAAGTTCTGGTTGAATATTTGAATGATCAAAACGACCAGCTTTCAGAGTTGAGCCAAAGCAGGCTGAAAAAGAATCCCTTGCGGATTCTCGATTCAAAACACCCTGATGAACAGAAGATCATAAAGGAAGCACCCAATATACTTGAACACCTCAGTTTAGAAGATATTGACCACTATGGATCGGTAAAAGAACACCTCGACATGCTGGACATCGATTACAGCGAAACTCCTACCCTCGTCCGAGGGCTGGACTACTACACTCGAACCACTTTCGAAATTACCTCACCGGATGTTGGGGCACAGAGTGCAATTTGCGGGGGTGGCAGATATGACGATTTAATCGGAGATTTGGGAGGTCCTTCCACACCGGCTGTGGGCTTCGCAGCGGGAGTTGAACGAATCATTTTGGCGCTGCAGCAGGAGGAATTACCTTTGGAAAAAAATTCCCTCATCTATATTGCAGCCGCAAGTAATGATGCCAGAAACAGAGTGTTTACCCTTGCAGAAAAATTACGAGCCAATAATGTACCTGTTGAATTTGATACACTTCACAGAAGTCTGAAAGCGCAAATGCGTGATGCCAACCGAATGAGCGCCGGTAAAGCTGTCATTATTGGAGACGAAGAACTGGAAAATAATTCTGCAGTGGTTAAAGATTTGTCCTCCGGTGAACAGAAAAAAGTCTCAATTGATGAATTGAACAATTATCTTTTAGACGGATAGCATATGATTAACAAATTTTATTTTTATTGGTGATTGAATTTCAAACTTCACTGTGTAAATTTTTGGGCTAAAATTGAATCATTATGGCTAAACGATCACTCATATTGGTAGAATCACCTTCCAAAGCCAGAACCATTGAACGGTATCTGGGAAAGGATTACCACGTCCTCGCCTGCAACGGTCATATCAAAGACCTTCCCAAAAAAGAGTTGGGTGTGGATATTGAAAACAATTTCAATGCAAAATATAATGTTCTTCCTGACAAAAAAAAGATTCTCAAAAAAATAAAAGATGAAGCAAAATCAGCCCCCATGATATATCTCGCCACCGATCCCGATCGGGAAGGCGAAGCCATTGCCTGGCACATCTCCACAGAACTCAATGGTAACTCCGATAAGATAAAAAGAGTTCTATTTACTGAAATCACTCCCAAAGGCGTTGAAAAGGGGATGGCAGATCAACGTGGACTGAATACCAATCTTGTTGATGCGCAACAGGCACGGAGAATCATTGACCGCATTGTAGGATTCAAAGTTTCAGAACTGCTGTGGAAGATTCTTTACAACGGACTAAGCGCTGGGCGGGTTCAATCTGTTGCACTTCGGCTGGTTTGCGAAAGGCACGAAGAAATTATCAACTTTAAACCGGAAGAATATTGGAGTCTCGAGGTTGAACTTAAAACAGATGGTGATGAAATTTTTACTTCAAAACTTCACAAAATCAGCGGGAAGAAACCTGAAATCTCCAATGAGAAAAGTATGGAGGAAATCATTAACAGAATTAAAGAAAGTGATTTCAAGGTTGATTCAATTAATCAGAAGGATGTAAAAAAATATCCGTATCCACCCTATATCACCAGTACCCTCCAGCAGGATGCCTCAAGCCGATTGGGATTCACCCCTTCACGAACAATGCGAATAGCTCAAAAACTTTATGAAGGTGTAAACATTGGAGGAAGCGAACGTACCGGTTTGATCACTTACATGAGGACGGATTCCACAAGAATTTCCGATTCAGCCATCAATGAAGTCAGAAAAATCATTTCATCCCGATTCGGTGATAATTTTCTACCCGGTACTCCCAATCATTATAAACAAAAGAAAAAACTTGTTCAAGATGCACACGAAGCAATCAGACCCGCTCAATCTGAAACACTGCCCGATGAAATGGAGGGTATCCTTGAAAAAGATGAACTGAAACTTTACCGTCTTATCTGGCAGCGGTTTACAGCAAGCCAGATGAAACCTGCCGTCTTATCCCAGACTACCATTGATATTAACGCAGGAACAGATTACATTTTCAGAACAACCGGATCAATCGTAAAATTTGAGGGATTCCGGAAAGCATACCCTCAAAGAAAAAAACAGGAAGAAACATTTATTCCAAGTTCCATCAATGAGGGTGATTCAGTGAAACTGGTGAAGTTCAAACCACAGCAGCATTTCACTCAACCACCTCCTTACTACAATGAAAGCTCTCTTATAAAAGAATTGGATAATCTGGGAATCGGCAGACCCAGTACATTTGCCGAAACGGTCAGTAGAATTTTGAAGAGAGAATACGTTTCAAAAGAAGAAAAAAAATTAATACCCACCGAGGTGGGATTAACAGTCAACAAAGTTTTGACTAATAATCTTCCAACAATTTTCAATGTTCAATTTACAGCCAAAATGGAGGAAGAATTAGACAGTATCGAGGCAGGAGATCAAAATTATCTGGATACGCTGAATCATTTCTACAAACCGTTCAGTGAATCATTGGAAGAAGTTCAAAGTAAGCGAGCAGAAATTAAATCTTCACTTGTTGAAGAAACGTCTGAAGTTTGCGATAAATGCGGCAATAAAATGGTTGTCAAATGGAACAGAAGAGGTCAAAAGTTCCTCGCATGCTCCGGGTTCCCGGATTGCAGAAATACCCTCTCACTGGAAAAGCAGGAAGAGCCACAGGAATTGGAAAAATTGTGTCCTAAATGCGGAAAAAATCTTGTAGAGAAAACGGGGCGATTCGGGAGATATATCGGCTGCAGCAATTATCCTGACTGCAAACACACAGAATCCTTCACGCTCGATATTGCCTGTCCTAAAAGCGGCTGTGAGGGTGAAATTTCTGAAAAGACGACAAGGAAGAAAAAAATCTTTTACGGCTGCAATAAATATCCCGATTGTGATTATGCGTCATGGCGGAAGCCCGTTCTTTTCAACTGCACAAAATGCAGTCATTATATTGTGGAAGAAGTCGTTAAAAATAGTCAGCTTTCGTATATATGTCCTGAGTGCAAGGAAACCTACACGTCTATCGAATCAACAGTCGAACAGTGAACTTATTAAAAATCTTCCTTCCATTTATTTTTTTACTTCAATTTCTGCATGCAGCTGACAATGAATCGCTTATCCGGGAATTAGAAGAATCCCTCATGGCGCCATGCTGCTGGTCGGGGACGGTTGCAGATCATGGTAATTCGCAAATGGAGGAAGAAATTGTTAAACTTGCGGGGAATGGAAAAACAATGGAAGAAATTACCCTTTATTTTGTTTCCATTTACGGAGAACGAATCCTGGCAAAACCAAAAGCTGAAGGTTTCAATCTTCTAGTCTGGATTATGCCTCTAATGGTTTCTGTAACTGCTTTGTTCATTTTATTCAACTACATAAAACACAAGCAGCCCGCACCAAATTTGGAAGAAATAAAACAGCGGAATGATAAAGTCCCGTTTGATGATATTATTGAAAAAGAGCTTTCGGAAATGGGGTGATTTGTTAGAAATATGGACAATTTGGGTCGGAAGTGAAAAAAGACAAAACAATGGAAAAATTGGTCTCCCTCTGCAAGCGCCGGGGATTTATTTTCCAAAGTTCAGAAATTTACGGTGGATTGGAATCCACATTTGATTACGGTCCTTTGGGTGTTGAATTGAAAAATAACATTAAGCAGCAATGGTGGAAAGATGTTGTAACCTCCCGTCACGATGTTGTGGGAATGGATTCGGCCATTCTGATGAATCCAAAAGTGTGGGAAGCCAGTGGTCATGTGAAAAATTTCCACGATCCCATGGTGGATTGTAAAAACTGTAAAGCGCGATTCCGGTCTGATCACATTGATATTGACAAACCATGCGAAAGGTGCGGGATACGGGATTGGACAGAACCCCGCCAGTTTAACCTCATGTTCAAAACAAATGTGGGGCCAGTGGAAACGTCTGATGAAATCGCTTATCTAAGACCCGAGACAGCGCAGGGTATTTTTGTCAATTTCAACAATGCCCAGAAAACAGCGCGGATGAAACTCCCTTTTGGAATCGGGCAGGTGGGTAAATCATTCCGGAATGAAATAACAACAGGCAATTTTCTTTTCCGCTCTAGGGAATTTGAACAGATGGAACTGGAATATTTTGTGAAACCGAAAGAATCATCTGAGTGGCTCGATTACTGGGTGGAAGCCCGATTCAACTGGTATAAGGACCTTGGTATTACTGAGGAAAAGTTGCGCCTTCGGGAACACGGCGAAGAGGAACTGGCACATTATGCTGCCAAGTGTTACGATGTGGAATATGAATTCCCGTTCGGATGGTCAGAGTTGGAAGGTATCGCAGACAGAGGCACCTACGATTTGGATCAACATGTTTCATTCAGCGGAAAACGCCTTTCGTGGTTTGATACAAAATCAAATGAACACATAACACCGGCAGTGGTAGAATCATCAGCAGGGGTGGACAGAACCGTTCTAACTGTGTTGGCAGACGCCTATAAAGAGGAAGAGGTTAAGGGTGAAGAAAGGGTCCTCCTCAGTTTGAGTCGAAAAATTGCGCCATGTAAAATTGCTGTCTATCCCCTGGTAAACAGGGATGGAATGCCTGAAATTGCTGAAAAAATCTTCAATGATCTCAGAACAAATTTTGCCTGCTTCAAAGATGCAGGTGGATCCATCGGGCGCCGTTACCGCCGGCAGGATGAAGCGGGAACACCCTTTGGTATTACTGTAGATTCACAAACTTTAGAAGATTCAACTGTCACAGTTCGTGTGCGGGATACAATGGAACAGGAAAGAGTCGCCGCTGAGAAGCTCTCCAGCTATTTTATTGAAAAGCTGAATTAACTCTCTCGAAAGGTATTGCCTTGGATACCACCATTTCCGTAGTCATCCCCACTTTCAACCGCGGTGAACTTCTCTCCCGCGCCCTCAATTCGATTTTAAGTCAGACCTTCCCGCCATATGAAGTTATCATCGTAGATGACGGCTCATTGGATAATACTGCTGACATAATCAAAACATCCTTTCCAACAGTCGCTTATCTGTACCAGAAAAACTCCGGAGTGAGCGCCGCCCGTAACTGTGGAATTAATAGTGCCAATGGCGAATGGATTGCATTTCTGGATTCTGATGATGAATGGCACCCGGTTAAACTCCAGAAACAGATGGAAGCCGTGCAAAATAATCCGGAATCCAAAATCTGCCATACGGAAGAAATCTGGGTTCGTAATGGCAAAAGAGTCCATCAAATGGATAAACACAAAAAATTTGGTGGGTGGATTTTTCAAAAGTGCATCCCCCTTTGTTGCATTTCACCTTCCAGTGTTATGATTCACAGATCGGTCTTTGATGAAGTTGGACTCTTTGACGAATCACTTCCCGTCTGTGAGGATTATGATATGTGGCTACGAATTACTTCCCGTTATCCTGTTCTTTTTTTGGATGAACTGCTTATTACCAAATTCGGCGGTCACGCAGATCAGCTTTCACGGAAATATTGGGGGATGGACAGATTCCGGATTAAATCATTGGAGAATATTTTATTTGAAAATTGTTTATCGGAAGAAAACAAAGAGGCAATCCTTAACATGATGATTGAAAAAATAAACATTTTTCTGCATGGCGCCCGGAAGAGAAAAAACATGGATTTGACCGCTAAGTACGAAGAAAAACTTCACCGGTTAAACAGGTTTGAAATGGTGAATTAAAGATATGTCAAATCAAATACAAAATCCCGGTGGAACTTTAAATATTATCATGGCTCTTATGGCAGAAGCCAAACCAGTCATTGATCACTTTAAACTTTTACAGATCGATGACAATAAAGTTTTCACCCAAAAAGATGATACAATCAGACTTATTGTTTACGGAATCGGAAAAAATTCAGCGTATAAATCTGTAAATCTGTTAGCGGAAAAAATGGAAACAGATAAAAGTACAGCATGGCTTAATCTGGGAATCGGTGGTCACCGGGATTGTGAACTCGGCACTCCATTCATCACCCACAAAATAACAGATGATGATACCGGGAAATCATGGTATCCTCCTCAAATTTTAGATTTTCCTTTCAGTTCGGCATGGGTCACAACGGTTGATAAAGAAGTGAAAGATTATCCGAAAGATGAAATCTATGAAATGGAAGCGTCCGGTTTTTATGAAGCTGCCTCCAAATACACCACACATGAATTGATCCATTGCATAAAGATTATTTCAGACAACGAAAAGTCCCCCGCTGAAAATGTTACAAAACAATTAACAAACGATCTTATTACAAACAATCTCAAAAACATCGAACCTGCCGTTCAACAGCTTTTGGAACTCTCAACACAAGAATCAATACGGCTAGCCGATCCACCCTACTACAATGAATTTCTATCAAATTGGCACATCACCGTAACACAACAGCACCAATTGAAAAGATTATTGCAAAGGTGGTCAGTTCTTTTTCCTGAAGAACCTCCCTTTAAAATTAATGAAAAGGGGCAAATCCCGGGTCGTGTAATGCTTGCAAACCTTAAAGAAAAACTCAATGATTCCTTCTCCCGCCAGGAGAGAGGAAATCATTAACTAAATTTTGGTGATTGAATGATTGACGTCATCTATATTGAATCAGCGGTAATGAACCATCATCGGGTACAAAAAATAATTTCCCGGTTCCAAAACGCAACAGTTATTGAATGTGATCGCTATGGCGAAGTATTCAATCCAAGGGCTCAGAATTTCCGGTTACAGAAGCAAAATCCGGCTCTTATTCTCGCCGAAAAATTTGATAATTTTGTGCTGCCCACACCGGAAGGATATGGAATTGGCGGGACAAAAAATTACTATTTCTCCCACATGCTCAACTGCATTTACGACTGCCGGTACTGCTTTTTACAAGGGATGTACCGGTCTGCACATTATCTGCTTTTTGTTAATTATGAAGATTTTCAGACTACCATTGAGAAGACTCTGAAAAATGAATCAGCTGATGAACCTGTCTATTTCTTTTCAGGTTACGACTGCGATTCCCTAGCGCTGGAATCTGTGACACATTTTGTTGAGGAATTTATTCCATTTTTCAGAAACAATACGCAGGCAGTGTTGGAACTTCGGACAAAAAGTATTCAGTTTGATTCACTTTTAAATGAGGAATCTATTCCAAATTGTGTGGTAGCATTCAGTTTTACACCTGATAATATTTCCAATAACCTGGAACATGGAGTACCACCGGTTAAAAGCAGAATCAATGCCATGAAAAAATTGGCGGAATGTGGGTGGTTATTGGGATTGAGATTCGACCCACTTATTTATCACAAAGGGTGGGAAGAAAATTACAGGCATCTTTTTCAATCAGTTTTCAGCCAGATACCTGCTAATTCCATCCACTCCGTCAGCACAGGACCGCTTCGGTTCCCAACTGCTATGTTTGAAACTATCACACGCCTCTATCCTGAAGAAAAACTGTTCGCTGGACCCATTGAAAGGCAAAATGGTATGATGTCATACAATAATGAGATCGAAGATGAAATGCACCAATTCTGCTCAAACGAACTGAGGTCATATATTCCGGAATCACTTTTTTTTGCATGCACACCATAAAATAAATTTGGTATTAATTCATTAATAAATTCACACATATATTGAATCACTTAAAAAATACTTCCCCAACACTTTCAGACATTAAATCCGCTGCCCAGCGAATTGCAATCTATATTCAACAAACACCCGTTTTAACAAGCAAAAGTCTTAATAAGCAAACAGGTGCAGAACTACATTTTAAGTGTGAGAATTTTCAAAAGATGGGTGCATTCAAATTCCGGGGAGCATGCAATGCTGTTTTTTCACTTTCTGAGGAAGAATCGAAGAATGGTGTTGCAACCCACTCTTCAGGGAATCACGGTGCCGCACTTGCCCTTGCAGCAAAATTAAGAAAAATAGAATCTTATATAGTTGTTCCGGAAAATTCGACACCTGTTAAATTAGAGGCTGTGGAAAAGTACGGAGGAAAAATAACATTCTGTAAGCCAACTTTGGAATCACGGGAATCCACACTTGAAAAAGTGGCGAAAAAAACAGGCGCTGTTTTTATTCATCCTTACAATGACCATCGCATAATCGCAGGCCAGGGAACTGCGGCATTGGAACTGCTGGAAGAATTTCCAGAACTGGATATAATCGTTACACCCATCGGTGGTGGTGGGCTCATCAGCGGGTCAGCCATAGCGGCTAAAACTATCAATCCAAACATTAAGATCATTGGCGCTGAGCCGGAAGGAGCCGATGATGCTTATCAGTCATTCAAAACAAAAAAATTTATCCCATGTAATAATCCCAACACCATTGCTGATGGATTACGGGCTTCGCTGGGATCACTGACATTTCCCATCATTCTCAAATATGTGAGTGATATTTTAACGGTATCTGAAAATGAAATAATTTCGGCTATGAAAACTATACGGGGGGAAATGAAAATCACCATCGAACCATCTTCCGCTGTGGCAGTAGCTGTGGTTATTTATAATACAAAAAAATTTCAGGGTAAAAAGGTTGGAATCATTTTATCCGGCGGGAATGTTGATTTTGATTCGGTGTTTAATCAGTAATAATCTCTGTTTGGTCGGGGGTAAAACTCCCTCACAGCCACCTTCTTTTTTTTAACCTAAGTTCAAAAAGGATCTCAAATTGTCGTTCCCCGCAGAATGCTGCTCACAGTCCTCCAGTTTTTTTCAGCCGAAATCATTGAATTAAATTATCTTCAATCAGTTGAACAAAAACAGATGCCCCAATCAATAAAGCATCCTCATTAATATTGTAATGTGAACAGTGATGAGGCACACTGAATAGGGGAACCTCATCCGGTGAAGAACCTACAAAGAAAAAACATCCCCGCACCTTCTGCAAATAGTAAGCAAAATCTTCTCCGCCCATGGAAAGGTAGGGCTTCTGCACACCGTCCGGTAAAATCTTCATAGCTGATTCTTTTACCTTTTCAGATTCAATTTCAGAGTTAATTGTTGCCGGATAACCATCCTGATAATCGAGTTGAATCTTCGCTCCGAATGTTGATGAAATTCCACTTATTATTTCTTCCATTCTGTTTTTGATCATTTGCCGAATCTCTTCAGAGTAAGCTCTTGCTGTACCCCGTAAGATTACTTTATCTGCAATGATATTAAAATTGTGCCCACCATTTATTTTACCGATTGAAACAACTCCCGATTCAAGGGGATTGATATTCCGGCTGACGATGGTTTGTAGTGCATTGATCAATTGACTCGCCACTACAATGGCATCAACAGATGTGTGTGGCGCAGCACCGTGCCCTCCCTTTCCGGTGATGGTGATGGAGAAAATGTCCGCTGCTGCCAGGACAGGTCCCGCCTGAACTCCAATTGTACCGAAGGGTTGATAATTCCACAGATGAATTCCATACATTTCATCCACTGTCGGATTTTCCAGCACGGCATCTTCTATCATAGCTCTGGCACCGAAACCGCCTTCTTCCGCCGGCTGAAAAATGAATTTTACTGACCCTTTCAACTGATCCTTTTTTTCAGACAAAACTTTGGCCGCTCCTAAAAGCATGGCAACATGACCATCATGACCGCAGGCATGCATGACACTGTCATTCACAGATTTGAATGGTAAATCACCAGTCTCCTGAATAGGGAGCGCATCCATGTCTGCTCTCAGTCCGATGCAGTGACCATCATCATTTCCATGAAGCAACCCAACCACGCCTGTTTTCCCGATCCCAGTAGAAACTTCAATGCCATAATCAAACAAGCGGTCAGAAATAAGTTTTGCTGTATTATGTTCTTCGTACCCCAATTCAGGGTGCTGGTGAATGTGACGGCGCAAATTGATAATCTCATCTTTAATTGTATTAATTTCCGGTCGAATATTTATAGTCAATTCCCTGACCCTTTCGATGTTAAAACAATGCTCTTTAACAATTCATTAAACTCCTTTGCAACCGCAGAAGATGTGTCAATCACTTCATCGTGTGTGAGCGGTTTATTGGTTATCCCCGCTGCATAATTGGTCAGGCAAGAAATGCCCAGTACTTTCATTCCCAACTCAGTGGCTGCAATAACTTCAGGCAAGGTGGACATGCCCACAGCATCTCCCCCCAAACCTCTGATCATTTCAATTTCTGCCGGAGTTTCATAAGCCGGTCCCAAAGTCCAGGCATATACACCGTTATGAATTGATACATCCAGTTCATCACCAGCAGTCAGTGCTGAATCATACAATTCAATACTGCAAAATTTACCACCCTTCAAAACCTGGGGTGGTTCAATTCCATTCCTAAAAGTGCAATCAAGATAACCGGTAATCAGCATTAAATCGCCCGGCTCAAATTCATGCCTCGCCGATCCTGCGGCATTTGTTATCAATAGAGAATTTATTCCCATACCATTAAAAATACGGATCGGCAATGTGATGGTTTTTATATCATATCCCTCGTAATAGTGGAACCTCCCGCTGGCGGCAAGAACGGGAATACCATTTAATTTCCCCATGACAAATTTTCCTGCATGACCCTGTACCATTGATTGAGGATAACCTGAAATATTGTTATAACTCAACTCTTCCTTTTGTTCTAACATATCCGTAAAAGTGCCTAAACCAGAACCGAGAACAATTCCAATCTCTGCTGAAAAAGAAAATTCCTTATTTAGGAACTCTACAATCTTATTTTCATTTACTTGTTTAATTTTTATTTCAGTCATTAATCAAAGTAAATCTACTGAAACAAATTACTGGCTCGACTATAGTTAAACAAGATAATTCCATTGATTTGTGGAGAGGGGCTGTGTAATTTAGCCGCTCATTAAAAAACAACAATCATAAAGGAAAGAAATGACAGACGATACACGAGATGTAAAATTGGTTGAAGAACTTCACCAAACCAGAGACAGTATTTTTTCTGAACTGGCTAAAGTCATTATTGGACAGCAGAGAATCATTGATCATATAATTATTACTCTTTTGTGCAAAAGTCATGCACTCATCATTGGAGTCCCGGGGTTGGCAAAAACGCTGCTTGTAAAATCGGTGGCAGAAATACTCGATTTAAAATTCAGCAGAATTCAATTCACACCTGATTTGATGCCGAGTGACATCACAGGAACCGAAATCATTCAGGAAGATCAATCAACAGGTCAGCGGCAATTTACATTTGTTAAAGGACCGATTTTCGGAAATATTATTTTAGCGGATGAAATTAACCGTACACCTCCGAAAACCCAAGCAGCATTGCTGGAAGCCATGCAGGAGCACAAAGTGACCACTGCCGGTACATCCCACTCCCTGGATGAGCCTTTTCTCGTTCTTGCAACTCAAAATCCCATTGAACAGGAGGGTACCTATCCACTGCCGGAAGCACAACTGGATAGATTTATGTTCAGCATTAATATCAGTTACCCTACCCAGGATGATGAAGTTAATATTGTAAAATCCACTACGAGTGCCATGGAAAACAAACTTTCAAGTATAGTATCCAAAGAAAGTCTGCTGAATTATCAATCCCTAGTACGGCGTGTGCCGGTGGCGGATAATGTGGTTGAGTTTGCCGTTGATCTGGTTACCAGAACACGTCCCGGGCAAAACGGACTGTCTTTTATCAATGATTGGCTTGAGTGGGGCGCGGGACCCAGAGCATCCCAATATCTCATTCTTGGCGCCAAAGCAAAAGCCGTCCTTGATGGAAGACCAACACCTGACATTTCAGATGTTATTTCAATGGTGCAACCGGTTTTGCGACATCGTATCATTACCAACTTTAATGCAGAAGCTGATGGCGTGAAGACTGAAAATGTTCTGGATAAATTGGTTGAAGAGATAGGTTAGAGGTCATGCCCAGCTTCCTGTGGAGAAGTTAGGAGTTTGAAATTAGAAGTCAGGAATTAGAAGTTAGAATTTGCATGTTGGTAGCGTCTAACTCCTAATGTCGAACCTAAAAAAATGACAATAGACAAACGCAAATACCTTCATCCGGAAACAGTTGCCAAGCTGGATAATATGTCCTTGCGTGCACGCCTCGTAGTTGAAGGATATATCATTGGACTTCACAAAAGTCCTTACCACGGTTTCAGCGTTGAGTTTGCAGAGCATCGGGCATACGGTCCCGGAGATGAAATCCGCCATCTCGACTGGAAGCTGTATGGAAAAACCGACCGCTTTTACATTAAACAGTTTGAAGAAGAAACCAATCTGAGATCCTATCTTTTGCTGGATACAAGCAAATCAATGACGTTTAAAAATAAAACAATTTCAAAACTGGACTACGGCAGTTTTCTGACTGCTGCTTTGACCTATCTCATGCTGAACCAGCAGGATGGTGTTTCTATTTCACTTTTTGATGATGGTACAAAATCGTACGTTCCACCTCATTCAACTCCGGGGCATCTAAATGCAATCCTTTCTCAGCTTGAAAATATTCAGCCGGGACCTGATACCGATATAAGCAAAGCATTACACCACATGGCAGAAACAATCAAAAAACGGGGATTGATTATTTTAATCTCTGATCTGCTGGATGAGCCCGAAGAAGTATTAAAAGGCCTGAGACACTTCAGACATAAAAAGCATGAAGTTATCGTTTTTCATATTATTGACAGGCAGGAAATGGACTTTGATTTTTCGGTGAGAACCCGCTTCAAAGACCTTGAATCGGGAGATGAAATTACCACCGAACCGTGGCAGATTCAGACTGCCTATCAGGATGTATTCAAAGAATATATGGATTATTTCAAAACGGAATGCAGAAAGAGAAATATAGATTATGTGCCGATGATTACTGACCAGACTCTCGATCTGGCATTGACAAGCTACTTAAACAGGCGCCAGAAAATCGGCTGAAGATTATTCAAACTGCTTTGCTCTTTGCAAATAATCCGTACTCTCCTCCATTCTTTCCTGCCTTAAAACCACCCGCGAAAGCGCCCTCAATAAACCGGGATTTCCCATATCAATTTCCAGCGCTGATAAATAAAAATTTTCTGCGTCATCCCACCTTTCAAGACGCTCGTACGCCTCACCCATTCCCATGATGGCTTCCGCATCTTCCGGATTCAGATCGATTGCTTTCCGGAATTCTTCTTCGGCAAAATCGTAATCGCCAATCTGAAGGTACAGTACTCCCAAATTGTAATACAGGTCAGTATTTTCAGGATCATTCCGAATAGCTTTGGTAAAGGCAAAGATGGCACCCTCCTTGTCACCGGTGTCGTAATACGCTTCTGCAAGCATCGTGATGATAAGCATATTTTGATTGTCCAGCCGGTATGCTTTTTCAAGTATCTCTACGGTGCGTCCTAAATCTCCGTTATCTTTACTGATCTTGCTGGCATGAATCAATATTTCCACATTATCAGGATGTCTTTCAAGCGCTTCATCAAGTTTGGCTGAAACTTTGTCCTCATTTCCAGCAAAAAGGTAACTATGAAAGAGATTGTTATAGGTTCTTGCTTCATCCGGATTTGCCTGGATAGCTGATTCAAATAAGCTGATTGCTTCCGCAAGAAACTTATACTTTTCATCCCCTTCAGAATTAATGGCTTTGTTGTATTTATCAGCCCCTTTGTTGTAAAGTTCGCTCCAGTATAAATTCTTGGAATCACTAATTGATTCATCCACAGTTTTCCCTGTTGAAAGTTTATTGCCAGCGCCGACTCTCATTGCTTCACCAAACATTTCATTCATTTTATCCCACTGGGAATTCCGCGCATAAATTTCTTTGCCTAAAAGATAGAAAATTTCTGCATTCTCAGGCTCTACCTTTGCCGCCGCAAGGAGAGCAGATTCCGCCTTATCCCAATCTTCTTCTCTTATGGCAAGACGGGCGGTGGTCAGTTCGGGACTTGCGCAACCTCCGATTAAGATCAAAATTGAAATCCCTAAAACGTAAAATATAATTCTATTAAATAACATCTTTCCTCCGTTAGTCAGATTATTTCCATTTATTTGATATAGAATTTATGAAGAATCAGCGCTTTCTTCAAGCAGTGGTGTTTTGCTTTTTATCACTTCAATTCTCTTCGAAATATCTTTCCTTGAAATATTTAACATGCCCGATGTTCCGAATCCCTCCACACAAAATGAAGCTGTTGCCGATGCGGAAAGGAGTGCGCTTTCCATGGTGCCCCCATTGGAAAGTTCTCCGGCAAATCCACCGAAGAATGCATCTCCGGCCCCCGTAGGATCAACGACTCTTTCAATAGGGTAAACACCCGCATTTATTTTTTCTTTTTGACCCGTCAACACGGCACCTTTTCTACCAAGTTTGATAATCACAACTTCAGGACCCATTTTCAAAATGGCAGATGCGGCGGATTCTATATCTTTTTCCCCTGTTAAGAGAAATGACTCCGTTTCATTCACCAATAGGATGTCTACTTTTTCAATGACCTTCACCAAAAGGTTATAAGTTGTGTCAATCCAGAGGTTCATGGTATCGCAAATGATTAAACTGTCTTTGTTTTCAATCTGATCAATCACCTCAAGCTGGAGGGCCGGATGAATATTCCCGAGACAGACCAATTCGCACTGCCTGTTTTCAGGACTTAATACCGGACTGAATGTTTCAAATACACCCAGTTCAGTATAAAGCGTTGTTCTGTGTTCCCAATCGTCGTGGTACCTGCCTCCCCAACGGAATGTTTTTCCTTCCTCAATTTTCAGATCATCCAGATTAGATGCGTGTTTTTTGAACAAATTATGTCCCTCTTCTGGAAAATCAGATCCCACAATCCCCACCACATTCACAGGACCAAACCTGCCGGCAGCCAAAGTAAAATAGGAAGCCGACCCGCCGACGCACTCTCCTTTGGTGCCATCGGGAAGTTCCAGGTAGTCAACTGCAATTGACCCGGTGATGAGTATGTTTTTCATTTGTAATTCTTTTTTTTATAAGACGCCTGTATACGGTATAATTCCACTTAGGGATAATCAGGAATTGTCGATTATAATATCTACAATTGCAAGAATGTCGAAAATGTCAAGTATACTATCCTGTTGAACATCAGCACTGCAAAATGATTCATAACTATCAGGTGTGCTAACACTTAAAATTAAATTAACCAATTCAATAATATCTAATATATCAACTATTAAATCAAAATTTATATCACCAGATGAAAAATCAATACCCGTGCAATCATTACATGAACCGTCATCTTCATTAGCATTTTCGTTATAATTAAATGCGGTAGAATCGGTACAGCCAAATATTTGATCCCAATTTCTACCTTCACATGTAAACGCATTTGAACCACTTGGATCCAGCCATTCCTTCAAACGTGTATCCGGTGAATCCCCTGTATCCCATGAAAATGCAATACTGCTGTAATAAGTACCAAAATCTTCAGTACACTCTTCCTGATTATTATCAGAGTGACAAAGTCCGATAACTTTTTTATCCGGATTAAATAAGGGAGACCCCGACGACCCATTTTCTGTAGTCCCTTCATCCCAATTTTCTACGAACCAATGGGAATTCGGAACATAGTCCGGGTGAGAACCGTCGTAATCAAGAGATATTGGGTCACCATCAAAACTGATCTTTTTAATGTCTTGTTTGGGATGGTGTATTCCAACTACATCAGATACTAAAGAATCCTCTCTTGACCAACCTGAATAGTAAACATTGTAACTTGATGGAATTGTATCAAGAATTTCCAATAGTGCGAAATCACCATGTTCAAACATTAATGTATCCATGGAAATTAACCTGACTCCAGAAATCCAATCATCTGTTGATGGTTCTTCATCAGGATTCAGTGAATCCGAGCTTTCATAATTGAATAAAACCATTATAGATGATTCTTCATTATAGTCTGCATCCCTCCTTATACAATGATATGCAGTTAATAAATATCTTCTATTTATATCATTATCTAAATTATTAACCAACACTCCAGAACACATTCTCGAGTTACTATCATCAATTATCATCCCAACAGATCTAATTTGATCCCCCCACGGTTCACATTCGGCCCCACAATGTACATTAATATTGCAGAATGCAGATTGACCAAAATCTCTATCTCTCCCGAATATATTTTTATATGCATGAATAATTGTTGAAATTTGCAATCTCTGTGATTGTATTCCAGATGGCATGAATAATTCTATAATACATACATCTCCCGGGATTGGACTCGTCGAAAAGATACCAGATTTGAAATTATTTTCTCCAGAGAACGCACCTAAAATTTTTCTTTTCTCATCATCATATATAAAAAGTGTTGATTCATTGAATAAATAGAACTCACTGTAAATTAGGTTAATAGAAAATGCATCGGGGCAATAAATCCTAAGTCTCCACAATTGAGAACCATCTTCAAAAGTTTCAAGTAAACCTGTATTATTTAAATTAAGTTGAACCTCATGTGGAAAACCAAATCGTGGTGGTAGTTCTTGAGGGTTCAGTTCATCCTCAAGCAACAATGAATCAACGTTAACTGGCGCCATAGTTACTGTAGGTACATTAAGATCATCCAAATGATGAAGAATACTGTAAGGAGTACCTTCCTGATTTTTCTGTGAATAAAGTAATGTCGAAAAAATTATGATTTGTAAGATAAAAACTTTAGGCAATAGTATTTTAATGTTCATATTTTTATTTTCTTTTGATCAACAATAATAAATAACCTTCTTCATCCCCCGAATCTACCCCATAAACAAAAAAAGGGCAATGATGTGTTACCCCTTTTTAATTGTGTTCTACTTCAATGTATCATTTTGCAAGCGTTAGCGAAGTCAAATGACAGAAAATGATTATTTATGACTAATAAATTCTACTATGATTAGTTGTTTAATACTAAAAGGCTTTAGAAATGAGCTTCACATTAAATTTACCCTAGAGAAATTATCGAATATTAGTTTAAAAACCTTAAACTTATAATATACTTATATTATTACTAATATTATTAAATAATAATACTATTGATATCTGCAAGAATTACAGTGTAAGTTTGAATTAACATGAAAAATAAAAAACAAATAATTGATGCTGAACAGATGGTGGGGAATTTTACCAATGTGTACCTCCTTTCTTTAGTTAATGTTTCTCCATCATCTGAATCAGGTATCATATTAATAACAATAACACTATTAAATAATCGGAGGATTTAAAAGAATGGAAAACATAGGACAGAGAATAAAAAAAATGAGAATAGATAAGGAATTATCCCAGGACAATCTCCACACGAGTCAATCACTCATTAGCCAAATCGAATCTGGGAGGATAGTTAATCCGCAGGAATCAGTATTGAGAATAATTGCTGAAAACTTAGAAGTTACATTTGATGAACTTGTAAATAATACGACATGGGAGGAAAGTAAATCTGAAAAGAAAAGCAATGGATATGCAATATCACCTAATGAAATGACAGTACAATTAGATGATAAAGATAATTGGAGCTTTTCCTTTATTACTTACCCTATTTGTGATGAAGATGAAAACGAGATTCTCTTCTCACCTATAACTGGTGAGAGTTTGGTTTCAAAGTGTCCGGAATGCTCACGTCCGATAAAAATAAGAAAGCAAACTTTTTGTACAGGATGCGGTAATAAAATTGTTGAAGGTTTTTACCTCTCTAGACAAACCGCAGAGATAATGAATGAGGTTAATTTTGATACGAGAGCAAAACTATCGGAATTAACCTATTTATTAGAGCAACTACATAGATTGATTCGGGACATAGACGACATTGATGCAGAAGTTCAATCCATAGACTCTACATTTATTGATAAATTATATAATAAGATAAAAAACGAGGCTGAAAGAAAGAAACTTGCTGAATCAGGGGATTTGGAATTATGGAAAAATCTTTCAAATAAAATTGAAAACGGGGTTATAGGTTTTAACGAAAGTTTGAAAGCATCAGGTTTTCCACCTGTACAGTTAATACCTAAAATAGGAAAATTGGTGAATTTAAAGAAATGGATAAATTCAGACAGGGATGAGCTTTATCGTTCACTTTCTTTAAATATAAAATTAATTGAAGGCTTAGTATATCATCTCAAAGAACGTCGAACGGAAGAAAAAGATTTTAATATTGAAAGCATAAAAACTAACCTATTCAGAGAAATTAGCATTGTCACTGCGAATTTAGCAGAACAATTAGCTACTAATGCTATTATGCCTAACAATCTATACGAGATATCTGGCACTAAACCAGAAGATAGATGGGGTAATGTGAAAAAACAACTTGAAGTATTTAAAGAAATCACCCGTTTATTTGACGGAGATGGTGAAATAAGTGAGTCATTCGTTGAAAAGTTAAATAAAATTGCGAATACGACAATTTTTGAAGACCCCGAAAAAGATACTACTGAGACAGAAGAAGGGGAAAGAGATGACGATAAATCTACTAAATCAGTAAAAGCTTCTACCCAAAAGGATAATCATCCGAAAGAGAAGAAAATAAAAGAAGAATCTTCAAAAAAGAAAGATTCTTAAAACAATCATCATTAATGAAAATGAGGTAAAAATAATGATTAATTTCAATAATAATTCCGAAAATGGATACAACAAAGGGTATTCTGACGGATACTACGATAATAGTTCAATAGGACTTAATAAAGAGCAAGAATCTTTATCACCATTCACCACAAGAAAAAAGATTCTTGAAATAATAAGCCATAAACAAAGAAAGGAAAATAACAATGAGTTATAAACGATTCAATAACTGGAACAGCGGCGGTGACCAATTTACGAACGGCAACGGCAGGCATATCAGTAGACCTAGGGGTTACTTCCGGGCAGTTGGCAGTAACCGATATGGATACAACTCATCTTACCGTAACGGCTACGGTGAGAGAATAAGTAACCCGCAAGGGTATTTCAAGGCTGTCGGTGAAAACCGCTACGGCTATAGTGATTAATAATGGAGAAATAACAATGATAACTAATGGTTTTGGAGAACAAATCTATAATCCTGAAGCCTATTTTAGGGCTGTAGAGGAAGATAGATATGGTTTCTCATCAAACAACAACAGTCATTACAATAATTTTGAAAACGATTATGATGCAGGTTATGTTGATGGATACTCGGACGGATATTCTGATGCTTGTGATGACTGTGGTGATTATGGCTGGTAAAGTCAGTATCACCTTGTACGTCGTCAAATGATATGGTACAGATTCATCTAAATTTAAAGTGATACTT
>CAYXUG010000042.1:0-18180 GCA_964468655.1 uncultured bacterium
AATAAAAGAGCATTAAATTCTAAATGTGTAAACCATGTCTATCCAAGTGTCACTTTTTCCCTTAATAGTGTTTGCAAAAAAGTCAATAAGAGATTTATATTTCTATGCTATAATTAACCTGAAAAAACCATGTTTGAACAGATAGAAAAAAGTTTCGGTAAAATTTTACGCCAACTTAAGGGCTACGGCAAGTTGACGGACCGGAATATTTCCGAGACGTCGCGGGAAATCCGCAAAGCCCTTTTGGAGGCAGATGTGAATTACAAAGTGGTGAAGGAATTCGTCGCTAAGGTCACCGAATCGGCCAAAGGGAAGGCAGTGCTTAATTCAGTTTCACCGGGACAGCAGTTTGTAAAAATCATCCACGAAGAATTGACAATTCTTCTGGGTGAAAAATCCGCTCCCCTAACTTTTTCAGACAAACCGCCTACTGTCATTTTAATGGCAGGATTGCAGGGTTCGGGAAAAACGACCACAGCGGCAAAACTTGCTAATCTGCTGAAAAAACAGGGGAAACGGTCGCTCCTCGTAGCGGCGGATGTTTACCGCCCCGCAGCTGTGGATCAGTTGGTAATTCTTGGGAAACAGATTGATATCCCCGTCTGGCAAATGGAATATGACGATCCCATTAAAATTTGTGTCAAAGGTATTGAAGAAGCGAAATCGGAAAAGTTGGATGTGGTTATTCTCGACACAGCGGGACGTCTCCATGTTGACAGTGAAATGATGGAGGAGATTGTCCAGATAGCTGAAAATACAAATCCCCATGAAATTTTATATGTGGCTGACGGCATGACTGGTCAGGACGCCGTAAATTCATCTGACATGTTTAATTCTGCGCTGGGCATTACGGGGACTATCCTTACCAAAATGGACGGTGATGCCAGAGGCGGCGCCGCCTTGTCAATCACGACCACCATCGGAAAACCCATTAAATTTGTTGGTGTTGGTGAAAAACTGAATGCGCTTGAGCCGTTCCATCCCGACAGAATGGCGGGGCGGATTCTCGGTATGGGCGATGTGGTTTCCCTCGTTGAGAAAGCAGAGGGTGAATTTGACAAAGAAAAGGCGGAAAAGGATCTTGAAAAAATCCGTACCAATCAATTTACGCTGGAAGATTTCAGGGAACAGTTTGGGCAGATGCAGAAACTTGGCTCCATGGATGAAATTTTGTCCTTGATACCGGGCATCAATAAAAAAAATATTGTCATGGATGAAAAACAGATTGTCTGGACAAATGCTATTATTGATTCCATGACACCAGCAGAAAGGCGAAATCCTGTGGTTATTAACGGCTCCCGGAAAAAACGGATTTCCATGGGAAGCGGACGCTCCGTGCAGGAAATAAATTCTTTGCTGAAGCAGTTTGAAGCAATGAAAAAAATGATGAAAACACTAACGAATAAGAATCCGTTAATGAAACAATTTAAAGGAATGATTAACTGAAGGAGGTATTTTGGCTACTCGAATTAGATTGAAAAGATTTGGCAGACGGAACAGACCATTTTTTAGAGTGGTTGTGATGGATTCCCGCACAAAGAGAGATGGTAAAGCCGTTGAAGAGGTGGGCTGGTATGATCCCATCAAACTGAAAGATAATTTTTCTTTGAAAGAGGATAGAATCAAGCACTGGGTAGAGACAGGGGCAAAACCGTCCATTCCCGTGAAAGGACTGCTTAGAAAAGCGGGACTTCTCCACAGGTGGCATCTTGAGTCGCAGGGAGCCGATCCCGCAGCGGTTGAACAGGAAATTCAGAAATGGTCATTGGATCAGGTTGAAAAGGAAAAACGGAAAGAGGAAAAGAAGGAACAGAAAAAGAAAGAGAAAGCTGAACTGGAACTTGAGCAGGAAGTTGCAGAAGAGGAGAAAGTTGAAGAAGCTACAGCAGAAGCGGAAACGACAGAATCAGAACCAGTAGTAGAAGAAAAAGCGGAAGAACCCGCAGAAGCCGAAACTGAACAAGGCGAAGTAGCGGAAGAAGTTGCAGTAGAAGAAGAGAAGATGGAAGATGAGAAGTTAGAAGAAACCACTGAAGTGCCGGAGCCTGTCGCTGATGAAGAAGAACAGATGGCGGAAGAAGTGGTGACAGCAGAAACCGACCCGGCAGAAGAAACAGCCGAAGAAAGTGAAGCAGAGCCGGTAGAAGAAGCAGAAGGACAGGAGATGGAAGAGGTGAAGTTAGAAGAGCAGAAGATAGAGGAAGAGAAGTTAGAAGAAACCACCGAAGAAAGTGGTGATGGGGAAGCAGTTGAGAAAACAGCAGAAGTGGAAGAAACAGCATTGGAGACAGAAGTTGCTACTGAAGAAGAACAGACGGCGGAAGAAGTGGTGACAGCAGAAACCGACCCGGCAGAAGAAACAGCAGAAGAATCAGCCGAAGAAAGTAAAGCTGAGCCGGTAGAAGAAGCAGAAGGACAGGAGATGGAAGAGGTGAAGTTAGAAGAGCAGAAGATAGAGGAAGAGAAGTTAGAAGAAACCACCGAAGAAAGTGAAGCAGAGCCGGTAGAAGAAGCAGAAGAACAAGAGATAGAAGATGAGAAGATGGAAGAGCCGGGGCCTGTTGCTGATGAAGATGAAAAAACGGAAGATTCACCTGAAGAAGCGGAAACCACAGAATCAGAACCCGTAGCAGAAGAATCACCAGAAGAAACCGCTGAAGAGAGTGAAACTAAAACATCGGACGATGCGCCTGCTGAGGAACCATCGGAAGAGGAAGAAACAGAAAAAAAAGATGAAAATGAGAAAGAGTGATCACACTGTACAAATGTTGTTTGAGAAAAAGCTTAAATAAAGAAACAGGAGACAGTTATGAAGGAACTAATCGAAACGATCGTCAAGGAATTAGTTGACAAGCCGGATGAAGTCAAAGTTGAACCTCTGGAAAGTGAAAGAACCATCATTTATGAACTCTCTGTTGGTGATGGTGACCTGGGCAAAGTGATTGGTAAAAAAGGGCGGACTGCACAAGCGTTAAGAACCATTATATCCGCCATCAGTGCAAAAGGCGGTGGAAAAAGGGCTATTATGGAAATTGTAGAATAAAAAGTGAGTAAAAAGCAGCAACCACGTCTTCGACCTATTGGTAAAATTGTAAGACCTGCCGGGTTGAAAGGGGATGTTAAAATCATTCCTCTTGTCCCCGATTTTGAGAATTTTGTGAATAACAGGCAAATTCTCATTGGTGACTACCCAGATAATATAAAGGATGTCAAATTGAAACAAATTTCACAAAAAGGGAAATTGATCAGATACGAAGTTGACAAGATCAACTCACGGACAGATGCAGAAGAACTGATTGGCAAAACAGTGTTTGCATCCGTTCAAAAGGATGAAATTTTCTCAGAAGATTTAATCGGTTATGCAGTTGAAACTGTACAGGGGGAATTAATCGGTGAATTAATTGATGTACTCCATTTATCGGCTCATGATGTTTATGTGATTGATAATAGCGGTAAAGAAGTTTTAATCCCTGCCATCAACGAATTTGTCCAACAGGTGGATTTGAGAAATAAATATATTACCATTAACTCCATAGACGGCTTAATAGACTGATGACAAATATTTTTATCATAACGCCATTTCCTGAACTTGTTGAAGCTGTTATCAGCGAAAGTATTTTAGGCAGAGCAGTTAAAAAGGAATTGGTCTCTTATCATCTAATCAATGTGAGGGATTTTACGGACGGAAAGTTCAAACAGATTGATGACAAACCATTTGGCGGCGGGGCTGGAATGATTATGATGGCAGAACCGCTTTTAAAAGCCGTTGATGCAGCAAAAAAGTTGATGGAAGATTCTTCCGAAGCTGTGGTGGTTTTTCCCACACCTCAAGGAGATCAATATACTCAGGAAAAAGCGTGGGAGCTGTCAAAAAGTAAAAACATGATTTTTATCTGCGGGCATTACAAAGGAATTGATGAAAGAATCCGCGAATCTGTTGTTACAGATGAAATTTCCATTGGTGATTATGTCCTTACCAGCGGTGAACTTCCTTCACTTGTTATCCTTGATTCTGTGGTAAGATTAATCCCCGGTGTTCTGGGAGACGAAGAATCGGCAAAAACCGATTCATTCACGGAAGAATTACTTGACCATCCGCACTACACAAGGCCTGAAGTTGTTAAAGGAATTCAGGTACCGGAAGTTTTACTTAGTGGTCATCATGCCAATATAGAAAGTTGGAGAAAAAAAGAACGGGAAGAGCGCACGGCGGAAAGAAGGCCGGATATTTGGGAAAAATATATTCAGAAAAAAGATAAAAGTTTTGGAGACAAGAGTCATGGATAAATTAGGCGAATTGACAAAAGATTATTTAAAAGCAGATATTCCTGATTTTAAAGCGGGAGATACAATCGGGGTGAATGTAAAAGTTGTAGAAGGCGGACGGGAAAGAATTCAGAGATTTGAAGGTGTGGTTCTCCAGAAAAAAGGAACTGGAACCAATTCCACTTTCACAGTCAGAAAACTTTCTTCCGGAATTGGTGTTGAACGGATTTTTCCGCTTAATTCACCGAATATCAGCAGTATTGAAGTGGTACGGAGAGGTAAAGTCAGACAGGCAAGAATCTATTATCTCAGGAAGCTCAAAGGTAAAGCTGCACGAATTAAAGAAAAAAGATAATCGAATTTTTCACCATTCTAAATAATCCTGATTTCAATCTGTACCCAATGAATTGCCCACCGTTAATGGTGGGTTCTTTTGTTTAAAAGTAGTAAAAATGCTTTCAGCAAACTCCAAATATATTATAACAATCACCGGATTGAATCATTTAATTGTCCATGCAGGTATGTTAATCCTGCCGGCGATTTTCCTGACGCTTATAACAGAATTCAACACGGATATTATTACTCTCGGTAAAATCACCATGTTTTCAAGTTTTGTCTTTGGACTCGGAGCAATTCCCACCGGATTTCTCGAAAAACACACCGGAAGTAGAACACTTCTTCTCATTTGTCAAACAGGTATCTTTATTTCAGGACTTCTTGCATTTAACTCAAAAAGCTTAGATCAACTGATGTTGTCGTTAATTTTGCTGGGGCTTTTTTGCTCAATGTATCACCCGGCGGGATTGACCATGATTTCCAAAAGAATTAAGCAGACCGGCCGAGCCATGGGATATCACGGCATGGCAGGGAATTTAGGTCTCGCTTTCGGACCTCTACTGGCGTCGTGGTTTATTCTGTCTTACAACTGGCGGTTTGCTTATTTAACGATTTCGGTGATTTCCCTTTTGCTTCTTTTTGCAACGTTGGTATTAATACCGGCGCGGCAGCATATTCAAGATATTGATGAGGAGTTCACTGTAAAAAAGACAGATATGCCTTCACTCATGATTTATTATCTGATTCTAATTTTGGTTGGATTCACATTTTCAGGGTTTACCACATTTCTCCCGACGCATTTTTCAAACTTTTCCGATGGATTGCTGATGAATGTTAAGTCTATTGCGAAAGGCGGATTTTTGACCTCACTGGTGTTGCTGGGAGGAATGATTGGACAATGGGTTGCCGGAAGAATGGGAGATAAGTTTGATAAGAAAATACTCTTGTCCGTTATTTTTATTTTTAATATTCCACTCATCCTAATGGTGGGCTACACGGAAAATTACCTGTTGCTGTTTTTTGCTTTCTTGTTTGGGATTACCTATTTTGCTTACCAGCCCATCGGCAATACACTCCTTTCTGAATTGACGCACTCAAGTCAACGGGGAATCGGATACGGCATTTCCTTTTTCCTCACTTTTGGGGTGGGATCTGCTGCTGCCTTGATTGGCGGTTATTTAACGGAAAAAGAAGGAACACAACTGGTGTTTATTTATCTTGCCGTCATCATGTTTATTGCATTGTTGTTTACCGTATTGATGAAAAGAATATCAAAATAGCCATGGATTATCTTGCAATTAAAGTAAACACCGTCTATTTTTTGGTATTATGAGTCTAAAAAATATTCCATCTGTCAACGCAGTTTTGAATGCTCTCGATTTATCAGAGATTAATGTTCCGCTTCCCTATATTACTGATGTGGTCAGAAATCTGTTAAACGATTACAGGAGACAGGCGAAAAACGGTGAAATGAATTTGAGTCAAAGTGAAATCGTGAAACAGATAAAAAGTGAAATAAAAAACCTCAACTCCTGTTCGCTTAATCAGGTGATTAACGGAACGGGTATTGTTCTGCATACGGGACTTGGAAGAGCGCCCATTTCAGAAACCATGTTGAAAAAACTGTCAAAGACAATAACAGGATATTCGTCTCTTGAATTTGATATAAAAACAGGCACAAGAGGTGAAAGGAATGATCACGTAGAACCGCTGCTGAACAGTCTCACCGGAGTAGAAAAATCACTTGTTGTGAACAATAATGCGGCGGCGGTACTCCTTGCACTCAACACACTAGCAGAGGGAAAAGAAGTAATCGTCTCCCGCGGGCAGCTGGTTGAAATAGGCGGATCGTTTCGAATTCCCGATGTCATTCGAAAAAGTAGCGCAATAATGGTTGAAGTCGGTACCACCAATCGCTCTCATTTAAAAGATTACGAAAAAACCATTACTGCAAACACCGGAATGATTCTTGTTGTCCATACGAGCAATTATCTCATTGAAGGATTCACAAAAGAAGTTTCACTATCGGAATTAAGGGTACTCTGCAGAAAAAAGAAAATTCCGCTAGTTGTTGATTTAGGCAGCGGAGCGCTTCAAAACCTCGAGGAAATCGGACTCCCCAAAGAACCGGTTGTTTCCGAAACGCTGAAGTCCGGCGCTGACCTTGTAACATTCTCCGGGGATAAATTGCTGGGCGGACCGCAAGCGGGAATTATTTGCGGAAAAAAACGACTGGTGAACCGGCTCCATAAAAATCCACTGTACCGGACTCTCAGATGCAATAAAATCACACTTTCCCATTTGGAGCTTACTTTAAGAGATTATGAAAATTCAAGCAAAAGCAATTCCAATCTCGCAGCCCGCATGTTTACCACACCGCAAAAAACACTTCGCAAAAGGGGGAACAAAATCGTTGATGGATTAACAAAGAAAATCGTGGCGCAGTTGGGGATAAAAGTCATCACATCCCAGGTTGAAGCGGGGAGTGGATCGCTGCCTACAAAAACAATGGAAAGCGCAACCCTGCAATTTGATCCTGCCACCACTACGCCATCCAAACTGGCGCACTATTTCAGAAATACAGAAATTCCCATAGTGGGATACATTTCAGCAAACAAATTTTATATTGATTTAAAAGCGGTACTTCCCAAACAGGATTCCTGCATTGCTTCGGCAATCAATCAAATATTCAATAAATTTAAATAATGTCCCAGATTGTCATTGGAATGGCCGGTCATATTGACCACGGCAAAACCGCCCTTGTCAAGGAATTGACAGGTGTGGATACGGACCGCCTCCCCGATGAAAAAGCAAGGGGTATGACCATTGATTTGGGGTTTGCATTTCTCACCGAGGATATTACCATCATTGATGTTCCCGGCCACGAAAAATTTATCCGGAATATGGTTGCCGGAGTCAGTACTGTGGATATTGCTTTGGTAGCTATTGCGGCTGATGACGGCATTATGCCCCAGACAAAAGAGCACGTCGAAATTTTAAATCTGTTGAATATAAAACATGGATGTATTGTCATTACAAAAGTTGATTTGGTCGAAGACCCGGAATGGCTTGATTTAATGGAGAGTGATATATCGGATTTTACGAAGGGTACATTTCTAGAGAACGCGCCCATGGTCCGGGTTTCTTCGACAAAAGGAGAAGGAATTAATGAATTGAAGGAATTGCTTATTAACCTTTCTGCGAAAGTGGAAACCCGAAAGGACAGGGGATTTTTCCGACTCTATGTGGACCGTGTTTTCCCAAAGAAAGGTTTCGGTACCATTATTACCGGAACGGTGAACAGCGGTTCATTAAAAAAAGGGGATGAGGTGACCGTCGTTCCTGGAGATTTTTCAGCAAAAGTCCGCGGGGTTCAATCTCATGGCAAGGACGTGCCATCAGTGAAAATCGGCGACAGGGCTGCCATAAATCTGGCGGCTGTTGAAAAAGATCAAATCAAACGAGGCACCCAGCTTTCGGAAAAAGGAATTCTAAAATCCACCGGACAATTCATCGCAAATTTAAAACTGTTGAAATCATCACCATGGGCACTGAAAAACGGTCACCGGGTTAGAATCCATGTGGGGACAGATGAAGTCATGGGCAGGATTTATTCTTCGGCGGAAGCGAAAGGGATTATTCTGGAACCGGATGGCGGGTGCACAGCTTTCGTTCGATTGGAAAAACCTGCTGCCATGGCAATTGATGATCCTGTGATTGTAAGGTCTTATTCTCCCATGGTAACCATCGGTGGCGGAAATGTACTGGATGTGAATCCACCTCGGAAATGGGAATCTTCAAAGGTGTGGCTGGAAAAACTTGATAAGACAAAGGAAAGTCCGAAGGATCGGTTAACGGCATCCATAGAAGCCCATGCAAATTCGCCAATGACGGTTGAAGAGTGGAGCAAAAATTGGTATCTCACGAAAGAAAAAATCCTGAAAATTTTCGAAGAGATCAATATTACAACATTCGGTAATAAGAATAATCCCACTGTTACCCTTCCAAAGATTACTGAAGCACAAAAACAACATTTATTGGAGAACGTTGAAAAATTTCATAAAGATCAGCCATACAGGCAGGGAATTGCAAAAGATACATTGAAACACCAACTCGGTTTCAGCGATGTACTTTTTTCTTTTTTGATTTCTGAACTTGAGGAAAAGGGCGATTTCACAGTTTCAGACGGTCGAATTAAATTGGCGTCGTTTCAGGTGAAATTGTCTGATGATATGGATGAATTGTCTGCGAAAATTGTCAAGAGATTTAAAAGTGAAAATAATTTACCATTATTAACAAAAGAACTTTCTGCCGCTTTAAATATTACTCCGTCACTGGCATTGGAAATACTCCATGTAATGAAAAATGAGAATCAAGTCATCGAAGTCGAGAGAAATTTTTGGATATTAGCAGATTATATGGAAACCATTAAAAAAAGGATAAGTGATTATTTTGACACACATCAGGCAATGAGTGTGGGCGATTTTAAAACACTCACCAAGGCCAGCAGGAAACATGCAATTCCTCTTTTGGAATACCTCGATAATCAGGAATTTACCAGACGTGATGGTGATAAAAGAATATTGGCAAAATGAGTAAACTTGAGAAAAAAAGATCAAAAAGATCAGCAGGTCAAATGACACCTCTCATGAAGCAGTATTCTGAAATAAAATCAAAATATCTGGATACGATCCTCCTTTTCAGGATGGGTGATTTTTATGAAACATTCAATGAAGATGCAAAAACAGTTTCAAAGATTTTAGGCATCACACTGACCAAAAGAGCGAATGGATCAGCTTCAGAAGTTCCCTTAGCCGGATTTCCCTACCACGCGCTGAATTCCCATCTTTTCAAATTGATACAGGCAGGGAAAAAGGTCGCCATTTGTGAACAGTTGGAAGACCCAAAACTTGCGAAAAAAATTGTGAAAAGAGGTGTAACTGAAGTCATCACACCTGGGACTGCAATTTCCGAAAATTATCTTCAAAATAAATTAAACAACTTTTTGGGAGTCATTCTTGAAAACAAAGGGGAATACGGTCTCGCTTTTATCGATAATTCCACCGGTCAGTTTTTTGTAGGGGAATGTGAAGAAAAAACACTCCTTGAAATCTTGTTGAAATTTTCTCCGAAGGAAATGATTGTTTCCAGTGAGTACAAATATGAGTTAACAGACTGGTACAAAAAACTAAGACCATTCGTGACTGAAAATGATTCGTGGAGTTTTGATTTTGAAATTTGTCGATCCATTTTACTTGAACATTTCATCACCAAATCACTATCCGGATTTGGATGTGATTCTATGACCCTCGGCATTGCAGCAGCTGGCGCCGGCATGCGCTACATTAAGCAGACTCTTTTAGGGGAAGTCAATCATTTGACCAAATTAATCCCTATCAGAAATGAGGATTTTTTGGGACTTGATGATTTTACCATAAGAAATCTTGAACTGTTTCATTCACTTTCTACTCAAGGAGCGCACGGCACTCTCATCAGCGTTATGGATAAAACAGTTACATCCGGTGGGGGCAGACTGCTTCGACACAGGTTGAATACGCCATTGACAGATCGTGAAAAAATTGAAAATCGGCTCGCAAAAGTTGAGGGCTTTTTATCCAAAAATAATGTTAGGAATAAGATTAGCAATAAACTGTCTGAAACATCAGATCTGGAAAGAATTGTGGGGAAAGTGAACAGGCGGAAAGCCAATCCTAAAGATGTGATTGGTTTGAAGCAAACGTTAATGGTGATTCCGGATATTCAATCTCTATTAAATCAATCCGAAAATTCCAATTTAAAGGAGTTATCTGATTCATTTTTAAACGCAGACCATATCATAGACAGAATCCAAAATACAATCGTTGATTCACCTCCTTTCGTCATCAGTGCTGGAGGAATTATTAAAGAGGGTATTTCTGAGGAATTGGATGAACTGCGAGAAATTTCAAGTGGAGGGAAACAGTGGATTTATGAAATGGAATCCAAGGAAAAGGAAACCACTGGAATCACATCATTGAAAGTCGGTTACAATAAAGTGTTCGGCTATTATCTCTCAGTAACCAAAACACATGCGAAAAAAGTCCCCGACACGTGGATTCGAAAACAGACACTTGTCAACGCAGAGAGATATGTAACCCCGGAATTGAAGGAATATGAGGAAAAAATTCTTACGGCAGATGAAAGAATCGGTGAAATTGAACTGGAACTGTTCAATGAATTAAGAGAATGGCTTTTGGAACACGCTGAACTTATTCAGCAAAATGCTGAATTTTTGAATCAAATTGATTTATTTGCATGCCTTGCATTATTAGCTCAAGAAAATAGATATGTAAAACCGGCATTAAATGATTTTCCGGTAATCAAATTAAAAGAATCTCGCCATCCTGTCATAGAATCCATACTGCCGGCAGGAGAAAAATTTGTTGAAAATGACCTTGAATTGTCAGCGGATGATACACAGATTATTCTGTTAACGGGACCGAACATGGCTGGGAAATCTACCTATCTGAGGCAGGTTGGTCTCATTGTTATCATGGCTCAAATGGGTTCATTTGTACCTGCGGAAAGCGCTGAGATTGGAATTGTTGACAAACTTTTTACACGGGTTGGAGCAAGCGATAATCTGGCAGGAGGCGAATCGACATTTCTTGTGGAAATGGTGGAAGCGGCTAATATTTTGAATAACGCTACGCCGAGGAGTTTGGTCCTGTTCGATGAAATCGGCAGGGGAACCTCAACGTATGACGGCTTGTCACTTGCGTGGGCAATTACAGAATACCTCCACAATACAGCCGAATCTGCCTGCCTTACTGTTTTTGCCACTCATTACCACGAACTCACTGAACTGGAGAAATTGCTCGAAAGGGTGAAAAACTACAATGTGGCTGTGAAGGAATTTGGAGATAAAATTGTTTTCTTAAAAAAAATTGTGGAAGGTCCCACGGATAAAAGTTATGGCATCCATGTAGCCCAAATGGCGGGAATTCCCAAACCGGTTATTGTTAAAGCGACCCAAATTCTCAACAACCTCACTGGTCAGGACTCTTCTCAAAATCTGTTAACGCATAGTGAATCATTATCAACGGGTTTGGAGGCAGCGCAGGATTTAACAGATCAAATGGAACTCTTTGCTCAACAAGAATTAGAATTGAAAAAGAAGTTATCCTCTTTGGATTTCGATAATATGACGCCGATGGAAGCGCTGAAAAAATTAAATGAAATAAAATCTGAATTTGAAATCAAACCTGATTTAGAAATTTGATCTAAATTTGAAATGAATCAATTCATCACCATATTAATATTATCTGCAATTTTTTATACTGATTCTGCAATGGCTGAATCCATCTGGGTTAAATACGGAAATCAAATATACAAAGGTACGGGAGATGCGAAATCGGTAGCGCTCAGTTTTTCAGAAGTTTCATCTGCTGTGGGACCATTCGCCTCACTGGTCAATCCTGCACGGCTCACGGAAGATACAGATTACACTCTTAACTACACCCATCAGGAAAGATTCTCCGGCATTGTCAATTTTGATCTGGCAGGATGGCATATTAAAAACAATCAACAGTCTAAATGGTCATTGGTGCTTATTCATGAAGGCGTTCAGCATATCCCAAATACGACTCAAGCGTTGATGGATGCAAATGGAAATGGTGTTATTGATGAAAATGAACGGCTCGATATAGATAAAATTAAATTTTTCAATCAGTCCCAATGGGCGGCAATACTCGGCATCGGCACATCAAAAGGATCGTGGAAGTTAGGCGGAAATATTAAAGGACTTTACCATTCACTCGATGCTCATGCAGGATTTGGTTTAGGGTTCGATTTTGGCGTAAGCAGAAATTTCGGAAAAAATCATTCCATAGGATTTATGATAAAGGATATTACCACATCATGGATTGTCTGGGATTCCGGAACAGTGGAGCGAATATTGCCTGAAATTTCGGCGGGTGATCTTTATACACTAAACATTGCACCCTTACGTCTAAAAATTAATTTAACCACAATGTTTGAGCTATCTCTTGAAGGGAGAAATCAATCGGAGGATTTTCATCTTTTCGATTACTCAGGAATGTTCAGGAGTGGGATTGACTTGCAATACAATGAAAAATTTCACATCCGATTCGGGCGGAACCCACTCACCAAATACAGCGCTGGATTGGGATTCGAATTCCCGGCGGTTGAAATAAACTACGCTTTTACTCCATCTCCAATGGGAAGTCTCTTGGGAACGAGTCATTATATTTCAGCGGCGTTGAATCTTCAGTCACTGGAAAGATTGAAAGAAACGCTGGGTGAGTTGTAAATAGTTTGCAATAAATCAAAACAATAGAAGGAGAACAAAAAGTGAAAAACATAGCAAAACTCGCATTATTGGTTACTCTCGCATTAACACCAGATTCGGCGCATTCCAGCAGATTATGGTGTGCACTGGCAAATGACAATTATGACATTGTTCACAATTGGAATCGATATAGAGTAGAGGCGCATCTCGATGAGCTTGACGAACAAGGTAACTGGCCTCATATTAATGGAATGTACTATCATCTTGATTCTTTTGGCGATGGTAGTGGAGATGGTGATGGGAATGGGAACGTGTGGAGAAGCTCTCATCCACCCCATCATGGTCTCGAAGAAGAGGACTATGAAGATGCGGTGGATGAGATCACCAACAGACCTGGCGTTACCCTTGCGATGGGACACGTGAGACTTGCAAGTTCCGGTTGCGGTGATGATGGCCAGAATTTTCCTCCAAATCCACACCCATTTTTTTTTCATAACCGATGATGGTACCTCATTCACCTTTGCTCACAATGGTACGCTCGAAGATAAGAAATCATTGAGGAACTTAATAACTATTGAGTGGATGGAAGAAAATCAAGAACCCCAGACATTTGAGGATTATGGATGTGGAGGTAATTGGAGGATCGCCGAAGACGAGGTTGAAGATTGCTTGGAAGACTGCGAGTGGAATTGTGAGGAGGAATGTGAACCTGGTTTAGAACATGTGATTGATTCTGAATTGTATTTTTTCTGGATAATGAAAAATATCTTACTTTACGCTAATGGGAATGTTTTGGAAGGTATCCATCTTGCTCTATCCAATTCTGAGTTTAAATCAATAACCTGGGGTGAACACAAGAACTTCATTTTTTCTGATGGCAATGCAATTTGGGCATTCAGGTCGTCGCCCGATACACAGCAAGATTGCTATTGGACCCCCAGTTACTGCCATAGTCTATACTGGATTTCAGAGGATGACAATTATCGGCACTACAAGGCTGTAATGACCCAGCCACCTACTTCAGGTGCTGGCGACTGGAATTGGATGTATGACCGGCAACTTGTCTATCTGCCCAGAGATAACGAACCAATTGTCATTAGTGGGTTTGATAATCTGACAGGCGTTGAAATGAAAACTTTCCATTCGAACTGGAATTGGGTCGGCTTTCCAAGACTTGTGGATAATGAAGATGGGGAAGCTGGTAATAACCCTGACTCGGTTGAGGATATTTTCAATGTAGTAGAAGATGAAATAAATGAAATTACACTTATAGGTAACGAATCCGGTGTCGAAATATCAGCCCAATGGAATGGAGAATTTTGGGATTTATCAGGTGGTTTAACAGGAGTTGAAAGTAGCAAGGGTTATAAGGTGGAAATGCCGGAAGATCAGGAGCAATATGACGTTCCCTTCTCCGGTGCCAGAGTGTCTGAAGATACACCTATTAACCTCGTAGAAGGTGAGAATTGGGTGCCTTATTTTATTTTAGAACCCCAACGTTTTACCGATGCATTTCCTGAAGAAGTATTAGAAAAAGTCCAAACCATAAAATCAGAAAATTGGTTTATTTACAAGAACTACAATGGTCAGTTTATTTCAAATCAGATCTGCATGGAAATGTATATGGATGGCGGCAGCGTTTTAGATTGCCATAAGCTATACTATGGCTCAATGTATGAAGTTGTGGTTGATGAAAATATACAGCTTATCTGGAATAATACCGATGAGGATAATAATTCAATCGAACCTCCACCTCCTTTTGTCTCTGAAAGATTCCCATTCGAAAAGAAAAAAGATTATCTCCCCGTTGTTATTGAATCCGTTGAAACTGAAAATGAAATTGAAGAAATAGGCGCTAAGAAAATTGACAAGTATGTGGGGGCTGAATTTGTGGGCGGTTTTCCGGTTAACATGCGTGTATATGATAATAATTTAACTGACCTTATTTTTGAAACTGCCGGAAAGAATGATGGTTTGGGTAAGCAGACAGATACAGCAACAAATAATCGTTTACTGGGTATTTCTCAATCCCGTGTTGAAAATGGTATAGTCTTTGTTCAGTTAACAGATATTGGAGATGTACCAATAGAGAGTCCAAAATTGTTTTCTCTGGTATCCGCATATCCCAATCCAATGAATCCGGGGATGGAGATTCATTTCAATTTAATGAAAGACGCTGAGGTTGAACTGGGTATTTATGATATTTTAGGACGGAAATTGACAACCCTTGTGAACGGTAGCTTAATTACCGGAAACCATTCCTATCAATGGTATGGTAAAGATGAAAACGGTACTGCGGTATCCAGCGGGATTTACTTCTATCGTTTACAGAGTGATGGAGAGGTGATCCAAAATAAAATTATGCTGCTAAAATAGAAAAGATGAAACAGTGAGTAAATTCCATCTCTTCATTGGGTATATAGTCTTAACCATCGCCCTACAATTCTTGATTGCAGATACCCGGTTGGTACCGGAAGATTACCCAACCATCCAGTCTGCCATTGATGTTTTCGCTGATGAGGGTGATACCATTCTTGTTTCTCAGGGTACTTATGTGGAAAACATTGACTATACCGGAAAAAACATTTATTTAACCTCAGATTATTTTATCACAGAGCACGATTCATCAATTCATAACACCATCATTGACGGTAACCAAAACGGTTCGGTGGTGACTTTTTATGGAAGTGAAACACGGGATGCGGTGTTAAACGGGTTTACTATCACCAATGGTAGTGGACGATATTTTAGCGGATCATTTAGCCACGGAGGAGGACTCTACATAAGAGACAGCAGCCCTAGCATTCTGAATTGTTTAATAAAAAATAATTCTATTTATGGATTTGGTTTTGGAGGGGGTATGATGGTTAAAAATTCATCTGCTTTATTATCTAACCTCACGGTAACAGAGAACTATTCTGAAAGCTTTGGGGCTGGGGGAATATTTTTTAGTAATTCTGATGCAGAAATGGATTCCATAAATCGCTGCAGTGTGTTTTTAAATGAAGCTGCCGATCATAATGACATAAGATGCAACTCTGAGTTTGAATTGTGTCCTTTAGTTTATTTAGACACTGCAAGTGTAAATATCATTGATGATTATTTTATTAAGGATATTGATGTTGTGGACATAAATATTGGCAAATTAGAAAAAGTAGCCAATGATTTGTATGTGTCCCCGGATGGTGATAATAATAACAGCGGTCTCACCGCTGATGAACCATTAAGAAATATTACCTATGCCCTGCATGTCATTGATGCCGACTCCTTAAACCCGCGCATCATTCACTTACTTCCCGGCACCTATTCTCCTTCAGGGGGGCAGCATTTTCCTCTAAATCTGCGGTCGTATGTTTCTCTTATCGGTTCAGGCAAAGAAAATACAATCTTGGATTTGGAACAGGTAAAATCTTATGCAATGATGGGCGCCAATTATGAAAAGGATATTACACTCAGTTCTATGACTATAAAAAATGGTTTTTCAGATATTGACGTGGAACATACCGCAATGACATTAAAATTTTATCAAAACTCCAGTCTGGTCATAGACAACATGGTGTTTTCTGACATCACTTCAAGATCAATACTGAACCCAACTATGATCACCAGTTATATGGAATGGCAGGATTATACCAGCACTATAATTAGAAATTGTGAATTTAGAAATAATACGGTATTGACAGCAGCATCATTGGGTTGGAATACAGATATTCTGGTTCAAAATTGCAAGTTCGAAAGTAATTTACCTGTAGAATCTGCTGAAGATGATTGGATAGATGGATCTCACCTGTCAATTTTTATGGGTGGACATAATTATACCTATGAATTCCCTTATACCCGTAGAGTTGAGAATTGTGTTATTGCTAATAATGTAAATATCCATTCGGGTGAAATAGGTGTGAAAGCTGTTTCATTAAGTACCGGTTCCTTATTTTATCCCTTAAACATTGTAAATTGCACATTTTCTGATAATACCAGCCAATTATGTTCTATCTGGATAGAGTCAGATCAGTTTAATCACACGGAAGTCCGTTTTGTCAACTGCATCTTATGGAATGATGATTTGCCGTATGAAATATTTGTACCCGAGGATTATTATGAAGGTGAAATTGTTCATTTGATAATGGCTTACAATGATGTTCAAAACGGGTATGATGATTTTTTGTTTGAAGGTGCTGTGGATTTAATTTATGAAGACACCAATATTGATACAGAACCTCTTTTTGTTGATCCTGAAAACGGCGATTATACCCTTCAACCCAATTCCCCCCTCATAGATGCCGGTACAGCTTTGTATATTGTAAATGGTGATACAGTGGTAAATCTGTCTCCAGATCAATATTATGGCGATGCTCCTGATATGGGGGCTTATGAGTGGGTAGATTCATTAACTGTTCATAATCAAATCTTACCAGAATCTATTTCAATTACCACTTATCCTAACCCATTCAATCCTAATACTAACATTTCATTCTCTCTCGAACGCAAGAGTAAAGTGAGCCTTGTAGTTCACGATATATTGGGTCGTCACATCATAACTTTGTTGGATGGATTAGTGTTGCCAGGGAAATATAATATTGAATGGAATGGAAGAGATGAATTCGAAAACAGTGTTGCATCTGGGACATACATTGCTCAATTGTTTGCTGATGACAATACTTCTACGAAAAAAATAACAATAGTTAGATGAACCAGGTTAGGCAAGTTTGTGCAGGTTATTTCATACGTTATATATCAAAATGTATAAGTTGAAATACTTCATTTCAATCTTCATTTTTTCTTCAATTTTATTTTCACAGGATATTGATTCTACTTTGATAAAAAAATATTACTCAAATAAAAAAGATCCAATTAAGGCGCCAATATTATCATTCTTTTTTCCGGGTAGTGGCCATTTTTATTCGGGTAATTGGCAAAATGCAATATTATTTGGCACAGTAGAAAGTGTGGTTGGCTATGTTGCGATAAATGAGTATTTCAGCGATTTATTTGATGATACAATTAAAAAAGATTATACACTGTTTTATATAGCTTCAGTTGTTGGTATTGGTCTAAAAGTATTTGAATTAATTGACGTTAACCATGAAGTAAGAAAATATAATGAAGAATTGGCTGAGAGTATATTTGGCAGACCAATAAAAATAAAGAACAATTATTTATTGGTTATTGATGGTGAAGTTGTATTTTAAAAAATAGTTTAACTCCTTAATTTTTTGCAAGTTATGTGGAATTTAGTGTCTTACCATAGACATGGTTTACAGATAGCAGAGTTAAAGAAGCCATGGAAT
>CAYXUG010000043.1:0-17919 GCA_964468655.1 uncultured bacterium
CCATGGCTTCTTTAACTCCCAAAACTGTAAACCATGTCTATGGTAAGACACTATTTAATCCTGAAACCGTAATTCTTTTTAAACAGATGCATTTAACCTTTTGAATCTATTAAAATCTAACAGGGCAAATGTATGATAACAGACTTCGAACTGATTCAACAATTTCAAAAAGGAGACAAAAGTGCTTTTGATACTTTGGTTAAAAAACATTTTAATACAACTTACGGACTGCTATTGCGAATGGTTCAGGAACCGTTTGATGCAGAAGACCTCTGTCAGGAAGTCTATATTAAAGTTTACAAGAATCTGGAAAAATTCCGGTTTGAATCTGAATTTTCAACATGGTTATACCGGATTTCAATTAATGCTGCCAATAATTTCTTCCGGAAAAGAAAATTGCGGGAAATCTTTGGTGTGGGGAAAAACATCACGCAAATGGAAGCTCCAGCAGAAAAACCATTTTCCTCTCACGAGCCAATTCTATGGGATGCAATCACGAAGTTACCCAAGAATCAAAGGACATCAGTCATGTTGAGGAATTTTCAACAACTGCCTTTTAAGGAAATTGCCGGTGTCATGGGAATAACTGAAAACAGCGCAAAAGTGAATTACCACTATGCCCTTAAAAATCTGAAGAAACACCTGAAAAAAGATTATGAATAATATCGAAGACAAATTGAATTCATTTGCCGCCCAATCTGGAGCCGTTCCAGACAAGGATGTGTTCATAGAAAATCTGCATAACGCCATAGATAAACGAGAAAAATATTATCAGAATTTGTTAAACAGTCTGGCAGGAATTATCGTTTTTGTTTTGTGCGGTACAGGTTTATTCATCAATCCAGGTGGAATTGAATTTGTAGATGATCAAACGGATTTTTTGTTTTTTGTAGATTATGATATTGAATCCATTGGGAGTGGCTGGATCGTGGATGAAGAATTTATTTATGAAGCTGCTGCTTATCTCGTGAGTGAAGAAGATTTAATATCAACAGGATGGTCCATTGTTGAAACATTAAACGAATTAAATTTAATTAATGAATTTGAATTACCTAAAAATGGAGGTTAATAAAATGAAACTAACCGCACTTATAATTCCGGTCTTTTTATCGTTGATGTTTGCCCAACGCCCGACAGATAAGGATAGGGGTTTCGGTAAACCGGACCACGAAAAAATAGAAATGATGAAAATGTGGAAATTGACGGAACACCTCGATTTGTCCGAAGATCAAGCCGCGAAATTTTTCCCCCGTTACAAAGCGCTTGAGAAAGAGCTTCAGGAAATGGATAAATCGCAGAGGGATCTCATGAAACAGATTAAGGAAATGATGGAAGAAGGGAAGGAAGTTAAAGATAAGGAACTGAATAGAATTGTAAAAAAGGCATCGGAGATTGAGAAACAGAAGATTGATAAAAAGTGGGAATTTGTTGAAAGTCTTGGAGAAGTACTTACACCGGAGCAAAAAGCGAAATATATTGGTTTTCAAATTCGTTTTAAACATGCCCTGCGTGATGCCATTAGAGATCATGACCCAAAAAAGAAACGGAGCAAACAGCGTGGAAGAAAAAGAGATTGGTAATGTTATTTGGTACGCCTGAGTCATGACCGATTATCTCAAATATGCTGTGGATCAAGCGAAGGAAATTTACAGACAAAAAGTTGGAACAGGTGATCTCACTACCGAAAATCTTTTCCCATATCCCAGGTATCTGGAAGGTAAAATAACGGTGACGGATAATTTTCCCGGAATTGTTTTTCCATTCATTGATACATTATTAAAAACCGGGGATTCTTCAGTTTCGGTTCATTCCCATGTAAAAAATGGCTCAATAAATTCAAAGGGTGACGTAATCGCTGTGGTGGAAGGAAATGGAAGGGCAATTCTCACAGGTCTTCATGTAGCTCAAGTCATTGTATCTCTAATTTCCCAAGTTCACGATAGAACCCGTTTGGCTGTGAAAAAAATGGAAAATTCGGGTATTGGCATATTACATTCACTTAACTTACCATCTGGATGGGAGAGATTAATTCAATTTGCAGTAAAATGCGCGGGTGGAGAAACTATCGGTTCATCTCTGGATGAAATCATCTATTTATCTAAAGATCATTTTAGCTGGGCAGGTTCTATTCCAAAAGCAATTAACCAGACATTGGAGGAAGTTGGAGAAAAACGGGGGTTAATTAAAGTGGTGGTGGAAATTGATTCTCCATGGCAAATAAAGGAGCTAGTGGATATCAAAATCGATTATGTATATGGCAAAAATTTCAGTGTAGAGAATGTAGCTGAGGCATATGAAATAACAAGAAGGCGGATGGAGTTGATCATAGATGAGACGATACCAATTGAAGAAGCAAAGAACCTGAAAGGTCAGGGTGTCCGGCTTTATATGGTGGATGTTATTAAGGATATTAAGAACATTGAATTATTGTCACTTGAAATAACAAGTTAAGGAGAATAAAGTTATGAGTAAAAAAATCATTTTATTTCCAATTATTGCACTATTGGCGATGAGTTGTGAAGTTGAAGAAATGGAAACAGTTGAGTCAGTGCTGGAAGCGAAGATATTCAGCGATGAATATCTCGGTTTGGACGAATTTGATGATGGGGATAATCTCGATTATTTGGAGTATGGAGAAATTTCAGATGATCAGTTATCAAGATTTGTTGATGATTATTATCCATCAGATTCTTTAAGATTCAAATTCAAGCACGAGGTCACCTCCCACACCAAAACGGTGGAATTCGAATATTTTGGGGATACGACTATTGTTTCCACAATAAATCACAATGTATTGGGAAATTTCATTACTGTTGTATTCGATAGTATGGATACTTCAATCGATACATTAACCAAACCGTTTGATATAAATGCTCAGCGAAAAATCAGGTTTGTCCGTGTTGATGACTCAGGCAGGCACCGAAGAGATTGGCAATTAGATGCCATAACGCCGGTTGTCAGTTTTGCCGGAGTAAATGTAGGTATTGATTCATTGAAAATTCTGAATGCTGAAAATGATAGTATTTTATATTCATTTTCAAGCGATGATATGGGAGATATATTTATTTCACGCGATAATATACCTGAGTTCACCATGGGAGATTCACTTAAAATTCTTATGACAGTTTATAATCTTGGCCCTGATATTGAGGAAAAGGGCGAAACATGTCTTATGCGGATTGGTAGAGGAAGGCGTCATCAAAATCCTCACCATCACATGAGAAGGAAATTATTTGATGATGGGGACACAACAGAAAACGGTGATGAAATTTCTGGTGATGATACATTCACAAGATTGTGGAAAATGCATCCTCCCGGTTTATTAGCGGATTCAAGAGTATTTAAGGTTATTTATAGAGTCATTGATTATGAGACACTTTATACGAGTGAAGGTGGATACCATTCTTCATTCTGGGGATTCCCCTATAAGGTAAATCGGGACTGATTACTTCCCACTGGGCATTTCCGAAAAGAAGTAAACGCGGAATGCCTTCAGGGTCTTTTAGACAATAATGAACGTGTGAATTATTGTGAAAGCTGAAAATGATTCGTACCTCATCATTATACTCCAGTTTAATGATTGCTGATAAAATTGCTTCATTGTTTATTGAGGTTAAATCGTTAAACTTACCATTATGAAAAAGACACTAATTTTACTTATAACATTTCAAATTTCATGGGCTGTGATTTCAGTTTCACACCCGTTAACTCTGACTAAACCTGATGGCAATACTTTTCTGGCAATGCTGAAAGGGGATGAATGGCAGAACTGGTATGAAACGGTTGACGGCTATACCATTATGCAGGATGACAATAAGGAATGGGTATTTGCGAAAGAAGTCCGGGATGGGGAACTCATTTCTTCTGATATTGTTGTTTCATCAAGGGAAAGTGATCCTACAAAACTTGGTTTATCTGTCGAAAAACGGTTAAAACCGGCGAAGAAAATTCATTTTGAAGTTAAGGCAGTTGTTGATTTGTCTAATTTCCGGGAAACTGATTTTCTTGTCCCGCTTTTGTTAATTGATTATCCCGATTATTCATTCGAATATCCCCTTGAAAACTTTGACGCACAAATGAATGATCCCGGCTGGGATGGTACAGGGAGTTTCAGAGATTTTTATGAAGAAATTTCCTATGACCAATTCCACCCATTAATGACAGTTGCGGGGTGGTTTACTGCTGAAAATGGGCACGATTATTACGGGAACAATCAGGGAGGAAATGTTGCCCGTCAGCTCGTCCGAGAGGCGGTGGATGCAGCTGAAGAAGCAGGTTTTGACTGGACGATTTTTGATAATGATGGTGATGGTGACGTTGATGCTCTTAATGTCATTCATGCCGGCCCCGGCGCAGAAGCAGGAGGTTTGAATAATATCTGGTCGCACAGGTGGTCTCTGGGACCTTATGCGATTACTTACGATGGAGTTTATATTAATGACTATACTATTAATCCAGAAACATACAATAGTAATCAGGAACCAATTGGAACCATTGCGCACGAATTTGGTCACGCGCTCAATCTTCCTGATCTATATGACACAGACTATTCTTCAGAAGGATCAGGAAACTGGTCTCTTATGGCAGGGGGCGCATGGGGGGCTGACGGCAGTTCACCGTGGTATCCGGCACATATGGTTGCATGGTCGAAAATTGAATTGGGCTGGCTGATGCCTGTATTGTTGACAGCGGATACCGTTGGACTACAACTGGCACCCGTTGAAACTAATCCTGTTGTCTATCAGATTGATCACACCAACGATAATTCTGAGTACTTCCTCCTTGAAAACAGGCAGAAAATCGGATTTGACCAGAATATGTTCAACAGCGGACTTTTGATCTGGCATATTGATACGCAGCTCACCTCCGGTTGGGGACCCAATAACAATGAACCTCATTACGGTGTGGGACTTGAACAGGCGGATGGTCTGTATCATCTGGAAAACGGGATGAACAGGGGAGATGGCGGTGATCCATTCCCCGGAAATACCAATAGCCCGACTTTTGATGATGATACCATTCCAAACTCCCACAGTTATTATTTTGTGCCTTCACTTATTTCTGTGGACAACATTACACTTGTGGATTCATTTGCTGTAGTAGATATCCGAATGGGAACAGATCAAATCATTTCTGCCGATGCAGGAACAGGACAGGGCGCAGCGTGGGATACCGGTTCAGTATCCATAACGTTGGATAACGACTATGATATAATAGAATTTGAATGCATCATTAAGGATAATCCCAATAAATTGATACTCACTAATGTTGAATTGACCGGGAGAACGGAAGGAATGACCCTTGAATTTGTAGAGATGGAGAACGGCTTTGCCAGAGTACATTTAACAGAAGGCATTATTGAATCTGGATTCGGCGCTATTTTTACAATGGAATACTTCTGTAATTCCGGGACAGCACAGGATGTTGAATTGGAAATGATTGATGCAGACGCATTTAATGTTAACGGAGAGGAACTGGCTGTTTCTTTGAACAATGGTACATTTTATATCTATGCTGAAACACAGGTTTTGGCTGTTGAAGATTTGGGAGGTTCACCGGGGTCTGTAGTAGGTATTCCTTTAAAGTTGGAAAATACCGTACCGTTGTCACTCATTTCATTCCGGTTGACGGATCAGCCCGATGTATTTTCGTTGTATGCTGAACCCTATGAAGATACCAATAGCAATAACCAATATGATGAAGGCGAACCGTTCACCGACACTAACAATGATGGAACCTGGACGGATGTGGTAACCCTTGATGGACGGCTCGATTCTGATTGGGATGTTTCCGCTGGTGATGCAGGGGGGCAAATCATGTTCACTGCCGTGAACTGGCTGACTCCCCTTGATCCGGGACAGGAATCCCTTTTAACGTTAAATGTGGAGGTATCTCCTGATGCAAATGAAGGAAATTCAGTTTTACTCTTTTCAAATATCTTAATGATTGATCTCTTCGGGAACAACAATGTGGTTGTTATGGGTGAACCGGGGACATTTACCGTGACCTCCGCTTCGGTGGATGATTCGGAATTCCTACCCAACCAATTTGCGCTTTATCAGAATTATCCCAATCCGTTTAATCCTGTGACCACAATCAGCTATGACCTTCCTGTTGATTCAGATATTATGTTAACGATTTACGATTTAAAAGGGAGAGTGATAAATGAATTGATAACGGGTACAATGGAATCTGGTAAACATTCAGTAATCTGGGATGCAACAGAGGTATCAAGTGGAGTTTATATTTATCAGTTGACCAGCAAGCTTGGGCAATTGACACAAAAATTGGTCGTGTTGAAATAGCTACTATACCTCACCCCTTTTACAGTTCTTCCTTTTACAACTCGATAATTGATCCCCTCTCCTTGAGGAGAGGGGTAGCAATGAGCATCTGTTTACAATAGAATGATTTTGGGGTGAGGTTTAAAAGGGGTGCGACATAGGTATCAAGTGGAGTTTACATTTAAAGGATACGATCAGAATATCCCTGGTATTTTTATTTTCAACCAGCCTCTTGATTAAATACGAAGGAAGTGTTAAATTCAGTACTAAATAAGGTGTCATAATGAATACAATCGAAGCACAGGAGATTAAAAGACGTGGAATCAGTTCCGTAGATGAATCGCTGGGAAACGGCCCCGTTCATGTAATTAAAAACAACAAACCGCAATATGTGGTTATGAGTGAATCCCAATATGAGGATCTGACTAACGAAAAGGATGAGGATAGTATAAACCGGATTAGAGAGTCTCTCGAGGATTACAAAATTGGCAGAACAGAAAAATTTAGTTCTTTTGAAGAATTGATGAAGGAGATTCGCTCATCGGAGACCAGGTAGTCTATTCCATTATTGCTACCAAAAGGTTCCTCAAAACAGCAAAAAAGTTTTTCCGAAAACATCCCGATCTTGAGGAGAGATTTCAACAAGTTGTTAACTTGCTGCAAATGAATCCTTTTTCATCGTCACTGAGATTACATCCGTTGAAAGGTGATTTGATGGGACTCCATGCTGTACGGTTAACCTATCGCTACAGAATAACCATTATTGTCAGAATTGTTGCAAAAGAAATTGTGATGATAGATATTGGAAGGCATGAGGATGTCTACAGGTAAGATTTTCTTTGTGTCTTAGTGGAGATAATATAAAGCTTAAATCTCTCTTTTTTGCTCACTGATTTGTCGGTACATTCACCGTCAATTATGGGTGCGCAAACGACTCAAAAAATAAAGTGGGAAACGGTTATCGGGCTTGAGGTCCATGCACAACTTTCCACCAAGACGAAAATGTTCTGCGGATGTAAGAATGAGTATGGAGCGCCACCCAATACGAATGTCTGTCCTGTCTGTCTAGGCCTGCCGGGGTCACTTCCCGTTACCAATGAAAAAGCCATTGTTTACGCCTTAAAGCTGGGATTAGCTCTCGGATGTGAAATACGAATGTTTTCCCGATTCGAGAGGAAAAATTATTTTTATCCCGATTTGCCCAAAGGATATCAGATATCTCAATTTGAAGAACCGCTCTGCGATGGTGGAGTTGTCACTATCAGGGAAAATGGCAAATTAAAGGAAATTAAACTTACCAGAATTCATCTTGAAGAAGATGCGGGAAAATCCATTCATTCCGAAAACGGGACAGGAACAAAAGTAGATTTCAACCGGTGTGGTGTCCCATTGGCAGAAATTGTCAGCGAACCGGTTATTCATTCACCTGCCGAAGCCCGGAGATATCTGATGAGGTTGAAGCAGGTCCTTCAGTATCTTGATATCTGCGACTGCAATATGGAGGAGGGGAATTTGAGGTGCGATGCTAACATTTCTCTCCGGCTCGCTGGTGAAGATGAGTTTGGCGTGAGAACAGAAATGAAAAATATGAATTCATTCAGAGGTGTTGAAAGAGCTCTTGCCTATGAGATTAAAAGGCAGGCAGAAATTCTCGATAACGGAGGAAAGATCGAACAGGCAACACTTCTTTGGAATGAAGAAAAGCAAATTGCTGAAATCATGCGAAGCAAGGAATTTGCCCACGATTACCGGTATTTCCCCGACCCTGATCTGGTCCCTATCGTTATTGATGACGATCAATTAAAGAATTTGAAAAAGAGTTTGGGCAAGCTGCCCCATGAAAAAGAAAACACCTTAATTGAATCGTATGGGTTAAGGGAAGAGGATGCAGTCATCATTGCTTCTGATAGTAATCTTGCTGACTATTTTGAAGACATTGTAAAACAGGGAGCCAAACCGGAAGAAACGGCGAAATGGGTTCTGGGTCAGGTACTCAGAAAATTAAAGAAAGATAATATAACAATTCTGGAATTCACCATTGAAGCAAACCGTTTGACGGAATTACTTAAAGTAATAGATGAAGGTGTAATTAATATTACAACAGCAAGAAATGTTTTCAATGAAATGCTGGCAAGCCAAAAATCGACAGCAGAAATTATTGAAGAAAAAGGATGGGGACTCATATCTGACAGTGATAAGTTACAGACTGTTGTTGAAGACATTATTACCAATAATCCATTTGAAGTGAAGAGATACCGGGAAGGGAAGAAAGAATTGATTGGATTTTTTATGGGAATGGTGATGAAAAAAACCCGGGGACAGTCTGATCCCCAAGCAGTGCAGTCTATTTTGATTGAAAATTTGGAGAAAGCAGATTAATAAAAATGGGAACCGGTGGAAGTTCCATCAAGTATGTAATTCTCCGTTCTTTGCAGATAATGGCACTATTGTCAGTTCTTTCAGGACTTTATATTGGCATTCGGGACAGAAACCTGATGTTGGAAGTTCAGGCCCTTGCAGTGGGTGGTGGAATATTTTATTTAGCTCATTTATTATTAAAAAATGATTAAAATGAATCTTGACATGCATAGAATGTCAAAATAAATTGGTTTTCAATTAAAGAGTCAACTATATTAATTGTACGCAGATTTTCACTGATTTATGAGATTAATTAAAAAACAATCAGGTCAATCATAATGATCTGCATCCTAAAATAAGGAGTTGAAATGGCATCATTCTGGGACGATGTAAAAAATCACATAAAAAAATGGAGCGGTGTTGCGGCTGAAAAGGCGGAAGAATTCGGAAAAGTAGCTGCAACAAAAACTGAAGAATTAACCAAAGTAAGCAAAGTCCGTCTGGAACTTCATCAATTGCAGCGGGATTTGAGCAGGAAATACAATGAATTGGGTAAACTGGTTTTTAACAAAGCGAATGTTGATAATGTAACCAGTTTTGCCGGAAATGAGCTTTTCTTTTCAATAGTGAATGATATTCAGGAAATACAGTCCAGGATTGAATCGAAGGACGAAAAAATCGAAGAAATTAAAAAAGAATATCAATCCAAAGGAGATCAAACCCCAGGTTCTGAACAGAACGAAGAAGAACAAAAGCCAGAAGATGAACCCAAACCAGCAGAAGAATAAGATTGCCATTAATATACAAAAAAAGAATTAAATAATTTGAGTCCCCCAAAACCTGCCAAATCTAAAAGTTTTTCATTAGAAATATATTTCAACGAAATAGGCGAAAGTGAACCACTCACCCCGGAAGAAGAGGTCGAATTAACCCGGAAGGTAAGGCAAGGCGATAAACTTTCTCTTGAACGGCTCATCAATGCCAACCTCAAGTTTGTGGTAACCGTTGCTAACAAATTGAGGGTTCCTGGAATTCCCCTGGAAGATCTCATAAACGAGGGAAATATCGGTCTGATTAAAGCAGCCCACCGCTTCGACGAAACAAGGGGATTTAAATTTATTTCCTATGCGGTGTGGTGGATAAAGCAATCCATTTTGCAGTTTATTGTTGATCAGGGCAGGATGGTTAGATTGCCGGCAAATATCGCTGGGATGGTTACTAAAATGAAAAAAGAATCCATTGAACTTGAGCAAACCCTCGAACGAGAGCCCACTATGGAAGAACTGGCCCAGACTATGGAAGTGACCGAAAAAGAACTCGAGCAGGTAGTGAAATTTAATGTGAGGAACCTCTCAACTGATCAACCAATGGACAGTGAAGAAAAGACTTCACTGATAGATATACTCACGAGTGAAGACAGCCGCCCCGAAGCAGTGCTGATGAAAGATTCATTGAAAGGTGAAATTGAACGACTGTTAATGACAATCCCGGAAAGAGAAGCAGAAATCATACGTCTTTATTTTGGACTGGATATAGATAGACCCTTGACGCTTGAAGAAATCGGGAATACACTCGATCTTACACGGGAACGGGTCCGCCAATTAAAAGAGCGGGCAATACAAAGATTAAGACATGTCACCCGGGCACATTTGTTGAGAGCTTACCTTGGATAATATATTTGCAGATTTCCATTTGTTTTAAATAAATTTAGCGATGTTTTACTGGGGATTATAAATGAAAAAGTTACCTTTATTTCGAAAAAAACCTGAACAGGACAAAGTACGTTTTATGATGCTGTATGATTATGATGATGATGTTCATCAATGGTCATTAAATAAAAGTACTTTTTTTGCAATATCTATTCTCGTTATTGTTCTGGTCTCGTCATTCCTATTTATCACTGCTGATTTTTTAACTGAATTTCTCTACCAAACCAGATTAGAGGAAATTAAAAAAGAAAGTCATGAATTAAATGATTTCGTTGGTACACTTCAAAATCAGGTTGATATAATGAAGAAAGAATTGAATGAGTTGGATAATAAAGACCGGGCGTTGAGGACGTATGCCAGTTTACCACAGATTGATAAAGATATCCGGAGACTCGGGATTGGAGGTTCATCCAGTGGCAGGACAACAAAACTGGATATAATAATGCCTGATATAACGAAAAAAATATCCGGACTTGAATTGGATATTGATGAACTGATGCGGGAAGTCAGATTGGAAAAAGAAAGTTATGACAACATTTATGATGCCGTAAAATCCAATTCAGAAAAAATGAAATCAATTCCTTCCATCAGGCCGGTGGATGGGGGATATTTAAATACTGGATTCGGAACGAGGAAGGATCCATTTACCCGGGAAGACAGGTTTCATTACGGTCTTGATATTTCGGCCATAAGAGGATCACCTGTTTTTGCCGCAGCGGATGGGAAGGTGGTTTATGCAGGCTACAAAGGCAGTTTCGGTAAGACCATTAAGATTAACCACGGTTATGGATATCAGTCTTTGTACGCCCATTTAAACAGAATTCTCATAAAATCCGGGACTGAAGTAAAGCGGGGCGATTTAATAGCGGAAGTGGGCAGTACCGGACGATCAACGGCATCCCATTTGCATTATGAAGTCCATTATTACGGCAAAGCGCAGGATCCGAAGAATTATTTCTTTGCGGGATATTTGAAGTAATTCTGAATTTTCATTTTCCCCGAAGACCACAGGATCGCCTGCCGGATGAGATGCTTCACACATTTTTCCTCTCAGAGTCTTGCGACCAACTCTCCAATTATCCCATTTTCCATCTTGACTCTCGCAGAGGTGAAAAGTAATTTCAACTCAACATGAAACGTTATTTTATTGAGACATATGGCTGCCAGATGAATGTGGCAGATTCTGAACTGGTGGCCGGATTATTGGAAACAAACGGTTATACACGAGCTGATGATGTTAATTCAGCCGATGCCATATTCCTGAATACATGCGCTATTCGCGAACATGCAGAGGATAAGATTCACTCACGATTGGGAGTTCTCAAAAAAATAAAAGATGAAAATCCTGCCTTGCTCCTTGGACTGTTAGGTTGCATGGCTCAACACGTAAAAAATGATATTCTGGAAAATAAACCTTACGTTGATTTTGTTTTGGGTTCCGATTCTTACCGTCGGTTGCCGGATCTGTTGAATCGGCATGAAGAGCAAAAAAAGTCAATTGTGGATACCTACCTGTCCAAAACGGAGGTTTACGAAAATTTATACCCGGCAAGAAATGAAGGTGTCAACGCTTGGGTATCCATCATGCGGGGGTGCGACAAATTTTGCACATTCTGCATCGTGCCCTTCACGCGGGGACGAGAAAGAAGCCGAACGGTTAAAAGTATCTGTGAGGAGGTTAAACTGGCAGTAGATGACGGATTTAAAGAAATTACCCTGTTAGGTCAGAACGTAAATTCTTACTGCCACGGTGATGACAGATTTCCGGAATTGCTCGAGCAGGTAGCGAAAATACCAGGAGTATTCAGAATTCGATTCACATCTCCCCATCCTCAGGATGTGAATGACGATATGCTGTTCGTAATGCGGGACAATAAAAATATCTGCAAATCTATTCATTTACCCCTTCAGGCAGGTGCTGACAGAATTTTGAAGCGGATGAACAGAACCTACACCAAAACTCAATTCCTAAACCTCGTGGACAGAATCAGGCAAATCCTGCCGGGAGTTTCATTGTCCACAGATATAATAGTCGGATTCCCGGGTGAAACAGAGGAGGAATATCATCAGACTTTGAATGTGATGGATCAGGTGAAATTCGATCCTGCCTTTACATTCAAATATTCTTTGCGCCCCGGAACAAAAGCTGCAGAATATTCAGATCAAATCCCGGAAGATGTGAAAAAGGATCGGCTGGATCGGTTGATTCAACTTCAATTGAAGCATACGCTCATGAGGAATAAAAGTGAAGTGGGGTCAATCCATGACGTCCTTATTGAAAAAGAGAGTAAAAAATCAACAGACTTCTGGGCGGGAAGAACAGATACCAACAAATGGGTTATTTTTCCAAAGGGTGAAGAGTCCGTTAAAGATTTTGTTCAGGTGAAAATTGCGTCTGCAAAAGGGTTATCACTCTTTGGTGAAAAAATCTTGAAAAAGGATAAAATCTATGCGGCTGCTTAAAGTTTTTATTATACTGTTCATCGTTTTGCTTATGTCGTTTATCCTCATGCAAAATGCCGATATTGTTACTTTAAACCTTTTAACCAAGACTTATGAAAATGTGCCCATGTTTGCGATTATTGTCGGTACACTTTCACTGGGAATATTAATCGGTTTCGGGATTGCGCTCACCACCATCCTTGCCGGCAGAAATGAATCGCGTATAATAAAGGGAGAGAATAAAAAGCTTACCGATGAGTTGAATTCCCTGCGAAATATGGCAATTGATGAGGGTATTTATGAGATTAATGATGAGGTTGAATAATGAACGTTTTGAAGAAGTATTTTTCGAAAAGGCGTGATTCAGCCCAACTATACACGGACGCGTTAGAAAGTCTTCTTAAACACGACCAAAGAGATGCTTTTTTGAAGCTTCGTGAACTGGTCAAAAATAATACAGATAGGATTGAAGCATATATCAAATTAGCCGATATTCTGAGGGAAACAGATAAACAGGACAGGGCTGCCAAAATTCACAAATCCCTCCTTACGCGCCCCAAATTATCACCGGAAATAAAAGAAGAAATATTAACCAGTCTTGCAAAAGATTATGAAGCGCTGAAGCTGTACGATCTTGCAGAGGAAAATGCTGGTGAAATACTCCGATTGAATAAAAAAAACAGATGGGCTTCAGAATTTCTGGTAGCAGTTTCAGAAAAAAATAAAAAATGGGCAAAAGCAGATGAATATTTAAAATATTTTGAAAAAATTGCAGGAAAAACAGAAAATGAAAAAAGAGCCAAGTATCTGATGCATCAGGGATTGGATGCTGAGAATGCCGGAAATCCCAAAGAAGCAAAAACAAAATATCAGAAAGCTTCCCAGGTGAACGGCTCTTTAGGTGATCCATTCTTGAGATTAGCTGAGTTAAATGAGAAAGAGGGTGATTTAGCAAACGCCATTGAAAATTGGAAAAAGTTCATTAAAATATCACCTGATTCCAGCAGGGAAGTATTCTCAAAAATTGAAAAGGCGCTCTATAAACTGGGAAGATTTACTGAAGTTGAAAACTTATATTCTGAGTTGATTGAGGAACATCCTGATAATGTGGCTGTGTTGACCAGTTATATTAATGTGCTCACAGCAAAGGGAGAAGTTGACAGGGCACTCCGGCTCATTGAAGATGCACTTGTTAAAAATGAAGAATCCGTTTTGGCGCACTTGACAAAACTTAAACTGCAATTGAAAAAACATAATCAGGATGACCTGTCCGGTGGAATTGACAAAATTATTGAGCTGGTTGACAATCCGGAGAGTTCGGCAGAGACACTGTAGTTGTTTGTAGTAATGGTTCAAATCGCCTTTTTTTCTTTTTTTCTTACCACTTCAATTCTATTCAGTCAGGAAATTCCCGCACTGATTGATCGGGCACAAAGCGGGAACGCTGAAAGTGTCCGTGAACAGTTACAGAGATTAAAATCACAACAGCCGGACAATCCGGGTGTCATTTATCTGGAAGCGCTTATTACCGATGATGCCGATGAAGCGATGATTTTGTATAAAAAGATTTTGCAAAATTTTCCTGAAAGCGACTATGCCGATGATTCTGCTATTAAAATTGGTTCTTATCTCTTTGCGCGGGGATTGTATTCACAATCGAGTAATGAGTTGAGATTATTTGCGAAAAAGTATTCCGATTCACCCCATCTGCAGAGGGCAGTTGATTTGCACATCAATTCACTGCATGCAACTGGAGAAAAGGACAGCGCAAAAAGTTACATAAAACGTTATTCTGAAAAATTCCCTGATCTGGATACCGATTATACGTTAGAATCGGGGGAACCGTTGTACACCCGATCTACCGAATCTCTTCAACCACTTGAACCGGCAGAGAGCGTTACGATTAGAAAGTTAACACCAAAGAGCACACCAAAGGAACCTGTACTCCCCAGACCGTATGTGGTTCAGGTGGGTGCATTTTCATCTGTGGCAAATGCAATGAGGCAAAAAAGTATCCTTGAAGAATTGGGTTACGAGGTGAACATCATCCCGGTAAAATCAAGGGGGAAGACTTTACAGGCAGTTCAGATTGTGCGGTTCAGTACAAAGTCCGAAGCTGAGAAAATCGGGAGTAAATTAAAAAAGGAGTTCGGATTTAATTATATGGTGACAAAGAGGGGGGAGTGAGTAACGTAAAAAATGATTCCCCTCTAAAAATCCGCCAGTTTGCGGACAGGAAGGGTGTCCCGCGCGGGACGGGGTGTGTTGAGTAGTTCATTCAAGCAAGTAATGACACAAACCGAAATATTAAATTAGCCATAATCACATGGGCGAACACTCCCAAATCCAGCGGTTAATTCGAATACTCCAGATACTCAGCAGCGGGCGTCGAATTACGACAAAAGAACTGCTGAACCGGTTCAATAAGGAAATCTCCCTGAGAACATTACAACGTGATTTACAGACACTCTCCGAAGCCGGAATACCGTTAATATCAGAAAAGACAATTGGAAATGAAAATGCATGGTCATTGATGAGTCATTTTCGTTCATTTATTCCCATACCGCTTGAAACAAATGAATACCTGGCAGCACATGTCCTGAAAACAAATTTGAAAGTTTTTCAAAAAACTCCTTTTGAAAATGAGGTTCAATCCCTCTTAAAAAAAAATGATCAAATTGTACCGGAAGATGTGTTTTTAGAAACAGACTCTGAAAGGGCTAAAAACTTATTTGAGAATTATTCTGCAGGACTGTTTGACTACTCTCCTCACGGTGATACGATTAATGATTTAATATCCGCCATTATTCACCGGAAAAAATGTGAAGTGACTTATCACAATCCCTACGAAGAAAGGGAAAAAACGTATCCTATAGAACCGGAAAAACTGATCTATTACAATGGTGCATTGTATGTGATTGCTTATTTAAGAAAGTATGAAAAGTTCAGACTTCTCGCTGTCCAGCGAATTGTAAAATTAAATGTATTGGGTGAACAGTTTCCAGAAGATCAAAAGTTTGACCCGGCAATATTCTGGAAGAGTAAATTCGGTTTGTTCTCAGGTGAACAAAAAGATGTAAAGCTTCGTTTTTCAAAAGAAGTTCGCCAACATATTGAGGGGCGCACCTGGCACGATTCTCAGAGTGTAGAATTCGATAATAAAGGCAACCTGATTCTAAAAATGAAAGTAGGATTAACACCGGAGTTGATCTCATGGATATTGGGCTGGCGAAGGTATGTGAAAGTACTGGAACCGGAAGAATTGGGTAATGAGATAAAAAGTAATATTGACGAAATCAAGCAGTTGTATTATGATTGAAAGAGTAATAAGCAAAATTTTGTTTTAACTAAAATTATTTGGTAATATGGCGCTGACAGATTTCTAAAGAGAAAACCGTACCAATCAATGAAAAAAATGTACATAATAGCCGGACCGAACGGTGCAGGAAAAACAACAGCTTCCTATACATTCCTGCCTGAAATTATAGAGTGTAACGAATATGTAAATGCAGATGAAATTGCCCGTGGACTGTCTCCGTTTAACGCAGATAAAATTGGAATAAAAGCCGGCAGGTTAATGCTGTCCAGGATGAAAGAATTGCTTGAAGAAAATGAGACGTTTGCCATTGAAACAACACTTGCACTGCAAAGCTATGCAAACTTAATTCAAAAAGCAAAAAAAAGAGGGTATGAAATTATTTTACTTTTTTTAAGCTTAAACTCCGTGCAGCTTGCCTTAAAACGCGTAAAAACAAGGGTAGCTGAAGGAGGACACGATATCCCAAATGATACAATTAAAAGAAGATATAAAAGGGGACTGATAAACTTTTTTAATATTTATATTCCCTTGGCTGATGAATGGATCTTAATTGATAATTCAGGAGAAAGGTTTCAAGTAATAGCAAAAGGGATTGAAAATAAAACTCATATTGAAAATGAATTAATTTGGAACAAACTCAAAAGGGATTACCATGAAGAATGAAGATAAATTACAAGAATTAGAAAATAAAATAATTAAGGGACTTGAAGAAGCTTATCGAAAAATGGTAATCTTTAAGAAGCAGAAAAACAGCCCTTTAATCGTTTCCAGAAACGGGAAGGTTGTGGAAATAGCACCGGATGATATTCCTCCAACTACATCGTATAAGCGATAATTTTTATTTTTATAAATGAGTCCACTTCGAAAACAGAATTTATCAAAAGGGTCTTAATAAACCAATTAGCAAAAGGTGAATGTGTCTGGTGTACTAACGCTGGTTTAGTCAAACAAAAGGGGGATATGGAGAAGGAAAAAAGGACGCAGATACACGTAGATAAACAGGATAAAAGAAAAAAGCTTATCAGCGAAGATCAGGTAAATCAGCGTCCAAAATAAAAGAAAACAAATTGAAAAAGCCATATACAAAAAAAGAAGCAAAAGAAGAAATCACAAAATTGGTTGAGCAATTTCAAGCGGATTTTCACGATGTAAAAAATCCACAAATGAAAGAAGCACAATTAGAAGACAAATACATCAAACCTTTATTTTCTTTGTTGAACTGGAATATACATACCACCGGAATAAATAAAGGTATGGAAGAATTTAGAGTTCAAACTTCACAAAGAATTAAAAAATCTACCAAACAACCGGATTATGAACTTTGGCTGCCAGAAAAAGATAATCATGCACAAATGAAGCGGCATCTTTTTATGGAAGCGAAAGACCCAAAATATGATCTGCAAAAAAGCGTGCAATGGATGAGACAAGCATACCAGTACGCTCACAGCACATTGAGTTTATCCGAACGCTCAAACAAACGAACCAATTTATCAATTTTGACAGATTTTGAAGAATTTAGATTATTCGATTGCCGTGACCCGTATCCATTAACAAAAAATGATGCATCTCTTTATAACAAATATGTGATAAAGAAATTTGATTTAAGATATACAGAATACATAGACAAATTTGATTTATTTTGGGATACTTTTGAACGAAACAATGTGCAAAATGGAAGTCTATCTAAATTTGAAATTACCGATAAAGAACTAAAGAAAAACCGTATTGCACCCGACTTGAAGTTTTTAGATGATTTGAAACAATGGCGCTTAGATTTTGCACGAAGTATGTATAAATCAAATAAATC
>CAYXUG010000044.1:0-17681 GCA_964468655.1 uncultured bacterium
TGTGCTGGGGACATTATTTATTGTTTTAATGGAAAATCTTTTTATTCCATTATTTAAAGATGGATTGGTAAAATATATCAATTTGGAAGTTGGTGATTTCCAGGCATTTATTTTCGGTCTAATAATGCTGTTATTTATTATATTTCAACCTTTAGGACTATATGGAATGTGGCTTAAAATGAGAATTTACTGGAAAATATTTCCATTTAACCCGCGCAAGCGGTACACCTAAACTAAAATAAGGAGAAAATTATGAAACGATTTAATGCAATCGCATTAATGTTAACCCTGTTGTGGATAGGCTGCGAAAACCGTACCACTTCCCCCGGAGTTACAGATGAAGAAATCCTGATCGGGAATATACAGGATTTGAGTGGTCCAATTAAGGAATTGGGACTATTGATTCCTGCCGGTCAACAAATGTATTTTGATTACATTAATTCCGGGGGAGGAGTTCACGGGCGACAAATAAAAATGATTATTGAGGACCATGGTTATAATCCCCAGAAAGCTGTAGTCGCTGCAAAAAAGCTCATTGAAAAGGATCAGGTTTTCTGTCTTTACGCTGTGATCGGTACATCACCAGCAGAAGCAATCCGGCCAATTCTGGAAGAAAGCGGAGTACCCTTAATTGCTCCGGCAACTAATTCCAGCACAATGTCTGATATGTCTAACCAGGCAGCAAAATATATTTTCCATACTGATGCCGGGTATGACTTACAGACAAGAGTATTAATCGATTATATTCTTGAAAAAAATGCTGATGCTGTCATTGGGTTGGTATATCAGGATGATGATTATGGCACAAATGCGTTGAAGGGTTGTGCTGAAGCTGAAGCAAAGCATGGAGTCACCGTCCAGAAAGAAGCCTACCAGCGGGGTGCTGCTGATTTTTTAGGTCAAACTATGAATATGATGAAAGGTGGTGTTACCGATTTAATCATTGGCGGAATTGTTCGTGAACCGGTAACGATTATGAAAACTGCCCAGGCAATGAAGTACAAACCAGAATTTTATGGTTTAGGACCAACTGTTGATCCCCGGGTTGGTTTGCTGGCTGGGGCAGCGGGAGAAGGATTCACTGCTGCGTATTGGGCTTACTATCCCGATTCTGATGAATCTGGCCCAACCTTGTACCGAGAACTTTGTGATAAGAATAACGTACCTGAAAAGATGCGTGGCATTTATCATTATTATGGTTTCGCAACAGCCCATGTTTTGGTGGAAGGTTTACGCAGAGCAGGGAAATATCCCACACGCGAGCGCTTAATGGAAGGTTTGGAAACCTTAAATAATTGGGATAGCGGAGTATTTCCACCAATTACATACAATCGCAAAGACCATGCTGGAGTGGAGAGTGTACTCTTACTTCAATTGCAAGGCGGTAAGCAGGTTGCCATTACTGATTGGCTGGATTAAATAGAAGTAACATAAAGTGATTTTTCTGTCACTGGGCATCTCCCTTTGTGGAATAGTATTGCAGTGCTGTATATTTATGGTTAGCCTTAACTTATTGAAAATGAAAGGAAATTCAAATGAAGATATATCCTACAAAATTTCAAAAGTATTACTTATCCACAATTGCAATGATTCTATTACTCGGAATTAATACGAAGCAACTCCAAGCTTGGGAATGTGACACGGGTGAGCCTTTCTATACAGAATATAATTATCAATCACAATTAAGGAATATTGAAGAAGCTACCATAAGAGTTCATCTTTTTGAAATACATAGAGAAGACAGTACCTTTGAAATGAATGAAGGTTCAATTGAAGCAGGTTTGGATATTATGTTAGAAAGTCTAAATCCAAATTCTATTTTTGTTCATTTCGCAACCAGGGACACAATCTATAGTGATTCGCTTTATTATTTTCTTGAGCATCAAAGACCGTTTGAATTACTGTTGTCTCATTCTTATGACACTGGAATTAATATGTTTTATCTTCCCAATATCGCTTATGGTCCTGGATTTACTGGATATGGACAAGCATTTGTAATGCAAAACGGAGTTGTTGCAACTGATTTATTTGTTGCTGGTTATGAGTGTGTAAACGGTGATGAACCTTGTTTAGATGTTGCTGAAACCTTTATTCCTACGCACGAGTTGGGTCATTGCTTGGGATTATATCATACTCACGATCCTAGATTTGGAAAGGAAAACGTTATAAGACCAGATGAACCACCAATCGAAGATTGCAATTTGAACTGCGATTATGCTGGAGATATATTATGCGGTACCAATGCTTCGTTGAGCTTAAAAAATTATGTTACATTCGATTTTGAATCAGGCAATTGTATTTACAATGAAACTGATTTGGATAGCTGCGGACAATTATATAACCCCCAACTTGACAATATAATGAGTTATACAAATGTAATGTGCGGTAATGCTTTTGTAAATGACCAAATTGATAGAATGTTCTCTTACCTTGACACTTGTTCAGTATTGCAACCATTTATTATTCCTTATGACAACAGAATATTTTCTGCAGGCTGGAATTGGGTAAGTTTTCCTCGGTTATTTAGGACAAACGATAACCCAGTTGAAGCCGAATCTGTTTTTGATTATCAAAATCTGGATGGTTTAATTGATACTGTTCTCCACGAAAATGACTATATGGTGTTTGATACTTCCTGGATTCATTTCGGGTTAGATTCTATTAAAACTACATTAGGTTACAAATTATTTCTGGATGATTCCTTTTCAGAATATTCATATCACGGTAGAGGAGATACTGTGTCTTATGATACGGAAACTACACTTTATGCTGGTGAAGAAAACTGGGTAGGTTATTTTATTCCTTATAGTCAACGAATAATTGACGCAATTCCTGTAGAAGTTTATGATCACTTAACATCAATTAAATCAAAAAATTGGTACCGCATAAAAGTAGGTAATAATTGGAGAATTAGATTTACAAATCCATTTTATGGTCCAGATACCTTTGATTATGGTAAACTTTACATATTTACCATTGACTCTACAATGACATTTCATTGGGAAGCAAATGGATCAACACCACCATATCCAATATTACGATCTGAAGATTTTGGATTCATTGAAAAACCGGATTATGAAGCAATTTTTATTGAAAGTGTAGATGGTGTTGACAATGTTGATGAAATTGGGGCATTTGTAGGTGAAGTTTGTGTCGGTGCTTGTAAAGTAGAAGGATATCCTGCACAAATATTAGCTTATACAAACGGCTTTGAAGACCAGGAAATAACATTTCAAATAACAACAAATGACGGATTAGGAAAATCTTTAGAACAATCATCAACATCCCTTGAAACGAAGGTGGTTTCCAACCAAGGTGACAATATATTAATCGCAGGTGAACAGGATTTTTCATCAGTCAGTCTATTAGTTGAAGATTTTCCATCATCATTCCCCGATGAATTTATTTTGTATCAAAATTATCCCAATCCTTTCAATCCAACTACAAAAATAAGATTCTATCTGCCATCTGATTCGAAAGTGAGAATTGATATTTATAATATTTTAGGTGAGCACGTAAATTTTTTAGAGGATAGTTACCTTTCAACGGGTTCTCATACTGTTGTTTGGAATACTAGCAACAATGAAGGAACTTTTGTAACAAGTGGAATTTATTTCTACAGTGTTATAGTAGATGATAAAATATTCCAACGAAAAATGATACTATTGAAATGAGGATAGCAATGAATAAATATATAATAATATTATTACTCTTCATAAGTTGTTTACAGCCCCAACAACCTACGGATTTAACTGCTCTCGTTTCTGGCAATAACATTCAATTAGAGTGGCAATATAATGATAGCCTTATGGTGCAAGGTTTTACGATTCATCAAGATACAGATATACCTTGTTTAGAAAATCAATTTCAGGAATGCCAAGAGGAATGCATTGACAATGTTTATCTAGCTTGGTTGGGAGATGAGTATTGCGATGATGGTGGTTTCATAATTCTAAATTGTCCCCAATGGAGTTGGGATTTTGGTGACTGTGATTTTAGGTCGGAAGCAAAAGATAAAACTATTATTTCAGTCAATAATGTTTTTTCAATTCTTGATGATTTCTCAATAATTGGTGCAAGTCCAGATACAAGTTACACAGTTAATTCTGTAACTGAAGGGTGTTTTTATGTATCCAGTTTCATAAGTGATTGTTGCCCTTATGAAGTAGAAATTCTTGAATCTTCGAATACAGTTTGTGTTGGAGATTGTTTAGAAGCACCAACGGGTGATGTGAATAATGATGATGTCATCGACATATTAGACATTGTTAGAATAGTAAATATCATTATTGGTAGCAGCAATCCTCCAACACTCCCCGAATGGTGCACCTCTGACCTGAATCTCGATTCAGTAGTTGATATTATTGACATTATAATTGTAATAAATATTATATTAGAGATTTAATGTCACGGCTAACCCCTAGTCAACCTGATCCGCCAGCCGGCGGACAGGTTACTTCATCCGATAACCTGTCTATTCAAAATCTGCGTATGCAATTCTCCGGTGTCGTAGCGCTGGACGATGTATCCTTTGAAGTACGGGCAGGGGAAATATTTTCATTGGTCGGACCCAACGGTTCCGGGAAATCCACATTATTCAATTGCATCAATGGTTTTTGTTCTCCCCAAAAAGGTTCAATACAATTCCATAAAGTTGATCTTTTGAATAAAAAGCCGCATCAAATTGTCAAATATGGTATTTCACGTACTTTTCAAAATCTCCAGAATATACCGTATATGACATTACTTGATAATATTTTATTGGGCGCTCACAGCAGATTAACGATGAGGAATACGATCAATAGATGGATTTCAAGAAAAGAGCGTGAACGGGAAGAAGCATTTGCATTAGAGGTGATGGATTTTCTGGGGATTGCCAACTTTGAAAAGAAATATTTGAGCGGTCAACCGTATGGTATTCAAAAATTAGTTGAGATCGCCCGCGCCTTGATTTGTAAACCGGATTTGATCCTGATGGATGAACCGGCAGCCGGAATGAATGATCAGGAAACACTGGAAATCGGAAAGATCATTTCAGAAATTAGGGATGTTCTGGGGATAACCGTGCTGGTGGTAGAGCATGATATGAATTTGGTCATGAATATTTCGGATCGTATCTGTGTTTTAGATTCAGGAAAGATTCTGGCTTTGGATACACCTGATAAAGTAAAGAATCATCCGGAGGTCGTTAAAGTGTTTCTGGGAGCTGAAGCCCATGCTTAAGATGATCGGTGTGGAAACATTTTACGGCAAGATCAAAGCTCTCCACGGAGTTTCGCTGGCAGTTGAAGCAGGGCAGCTTGTTTGCATCCTTGGTGCTAATGGTGCCGGTAAAACCACTATTTTAAAAACAATCTGCGGCATTACCGAACCGGAATACGGCACAATTCATTTTAATGAAAAACGGATTGATCATAAAGATCCCGAAGATATAATCAAACTGGGTATCTCCCTTGTACCTGAAAATAGACGTATTTTCCCGGAATTAACGGTGTATGAAAATTTATTGATGGGTGGTTTCCTGATAAAGGATAAGGAACTTTTTGAAGAACGCTTCAAAAAAGTTACAGATTATTTTCCTGTATTATTAAAGCGCAGCAGCCAACAGGCAGGAACATTGAGCGGTGGCGAACAACAGATGCTGGTTATTGCCAGAGCATTGATGCTTGAACCAAAATTGTTATTATTGGATGAACCATCTTTAGGTTTGTCACCAAAACTCGTCCAGGACATTTTTGTTATCATAAAGGACTTGCATCAGTCAGGTGTAACCATTTTATTGGTAGAGCAAAATGTAAACCATGCTTTAAAAATAGCAGATTATGGGTACGTCCTCACTTCCGGTAAGATATTTTTAAGCGGCACGTATGAAGAATTGTATGAAGAAGAAAAAGTGCGGGAAATGTATCTGGGTGAAGGGAAATATGCCCGTAGAGCAAGTTTATGGCGCTCATGAATAAACCTGACTTTTCAATTTACGATACGGTACCAAAAGCTTTTTGGTATCATGTAACCGATCAGAAGGAAGAAATAGCAAATTGGTCAAAACAAAAGGGTATTTGGACTTCACAAACCTGGGGTGAATATGGAGCAATGTCTAAAAAGATTGGTCAGGCATTGCTGTCCTCCGGTATGAATCCAGGAGATAAAGTTTCTATTCTGTCGCAAACACGCCTGGAGTGGGTAATGTGTGATATGGCTGTAATGTGCATTGGCTGTGTCACTGCTCCAATATATCATTCCAATACTCCGGAACAGGTGCATTTTATTGCTGAGCACAGTGATGCAAGATTGATGTTTGTTGAAGATCAGGAGCAGTTAGATAAAATTCTGGAAATTTGGGAGCGTCTGCCAAAGTTAGAAAAAGTAATCGTTTTTGAGCCATATTACCCTAAAGATTTACCGAACGTGATTCCTTTATCAGAATTTATTGAAACGGGGAATGAAGATAATTCTTTTGAAAAAAGAATAACAGCCAGCAAACCGGAAGAGGTTATCAGTTTTATTTATACATCCGGGACAACTGGACCCCCAAAAGCAGGTGTCCTGAATAATTTCAACGTAATTTCCATAATCAAGCATTTGCCTGATATGATAGAAGTTAAAAAAGAAGATATCTCTATAGCATATCTGCCATTGGCTCATATAGCTGAGCGGATTCTGGGGCATTTTATAAAACTTGTTTATGGTAATGAAACTGCCTTTGCAGAAAGTCTGGAGGATATGCCCGATAACGTGCGTCAGGTTGGGCCAACGATTATGTTTGGAACTCCCAGAGTTTATGAAAAATATTACGCCCGTATAGCCACCGGTATTGGTGATGCCAGTTGGGTCCAGAAAAAGGTCTATAACTGGGCGGTTGCAACAGGTAAAAAAAGAGCCAAGCTGTCAGCAAAAGAAAAAACACTACCATTTCTGTTAAAACTTAATTCATATATTGCCCGGTTTTTTATTTATAATAAGATTCAGGATATTTTTGGCGGTCGGGTGCGTATTATGCTTTCTGGCGCTGCCCCCATTTCTCCGGAGATTATTCATTATTTCAGCTGGATGGGAATTACCATTTATGAAGGTTATGGGATGACAGAAACCACAGGCGTTATTTCAAGTAATAGACCGGGTTTTATTAAGATTGGTTCGGTAGGTCAAGCCTTACCTGATACTGAAATCCGACTTGCGGATGATGGAGAAATATGTGTGCGGGCGCCACAAAACATTCACTGCTATTACAAAAATGAAACGGCAACGAACGAATTGTTGGAACCTGACGGCAACGGTGGTTATTGGCTGCTTACCGGTGATGTGGGACATATTGACGAAGATGGTTATTTATTTATTACAGATAGGAAGAAGGATTTGATCATTACAGCCGGCGGAAAAAATGTAGCGCCCCAGAACATTGAAAATCTTCTGAAGACCAGTCCTTACGTAAACCAGTCCATGGTATACGGCGATAAAAAACCATACTTGACTGCACTCATAACCATGGATGAAGATGAAATTATAAAATTTGCCCGGGACCGTAAATTATTGTATCAGGATCTGGCTGATCTATCTAAAAAGGAGGAAGTGCTTGAACTATTCCGGCAGGAAGTCCGCATTAAGAATGAAAAACTTGCTTCCTATGAATCCATCAAGAAATTTCATATTCTTGAAGAAGATTTCGATCAGGACAAGGAAGAATTGACCCCGACAATGAAAGTACGCCGGAAAGTGGTAACGGAACGGTATTTAGACATATTGGAAAATTTGTATAAGGGGTGAACTCCGCTCAGCATGACAAATAATATTAGAATTCCCCTCTAAAAAGAGGGGCATCACGAAGTGTCCGATGGACACTGAGAGAAGGGGTGTGTGCTGGGATTAATTTAAATAGATTCTTCCGTACGCTTAGAATTACACACCCCGTCTCCCCGATTATCATCGTGGATCCACCCCTTTTTCATAGGATCTCAGCCGGTAGGCGAGTCTTCGACCTGCGGACAAGATGGGAATTGTTTATAGTGGGAAGAAAATGTTTATTTCAAAAGAACCATTTTACCAGTTCGAAACTGATTACCGGCAGAAAGGCGGTATAGATAAACACCGGTACCCACCGGTTTATCAGCATTGGTCAATCCATTCCAAATCACTGAGTGGCTCCCATCCAAAATTTGATTGTTTAACAATGTCTTAATTTCCCGACCTAGTATATCATAAATCACCAAAGTGACTTTTTCTTTCATTGAAAGAGAAAATTCAATTGTCGCCTCCATATTAAACGGATTGGGATAATTATTCACCATCAGGAAATTGCTAGGTGTCTTTTCCGGTTCAATATTCATTATAGCGTTGGGTGGCGGATCGGTGGTGAATTTGATGGAAAGTCCATTTGTAACCGTATTAGCGCCGGGGGCGAGTTGTGTATTAAATAAATATTGGAGCCCGTCATTCTGATTGGGGGATTCTATCCCCACCGTGGCATAATTGCCGTTGGCGTCAATATCGTTAATCTCTAAATACTGAAAAACAATTTCTCCATCACCGGTTAACGTTGGATTTACAGATGGATCGTAGAGCATCATTTGAAATGTTTCACGGACGCAGTTAGGACAGAATTCATCATCTTCTCCGTTTGCCACATCATCCCACTGGAGGATTAACCTGCCGTTTGCATCATCATTCCACGAAAAAACATTGAATTCTTCTGTGCCGTTGTTGTCATCGAGATCATCCATAAAGGGCGCCACCAACGCGCTGGGTCCCATTGCCATAGGAATGGAAAAATTCCAGAAATAGGCAATATTGCACGGCTCAAAGGAGATCCACCCGTTGGAACAGACAGTGATGGTTTCGTATGAATTTCCAAAATATTGGAAAGGAAATCCGATTTCAATATTGGTGTAAGTATCATCCGTGAGGTTGAGATTAATTCCTTCCCCGTCATTTTCCGGATTAATATCTTCCCAATCGTAAACCGGCGTTTCACTGTAACCTGTGTCAAAATTGTCGTATGCCCAGTAACCGTAATTGCACGGTGGCAGGGGATCGGTATTTTCAATAGGTCCTACCAAAAGAGTGACCAGGTTTTCGCCAATCATTTCACCGCCAATATTGAATTGAGCATTAAACCTGAGCCGGCTTCCTTTGGAGAAATTACCCACCGTGCCTGAAACTACTGTGCCGGTTTCAACAGATGAGAATGGATTGATAGAAAATGTTTCTTCTGAGAATGAGGGTGATACGAGGCCGGTATCAACATCAGTCATAGTAACTGTTACATTATTAATTGCTGTGTTTGACAGGTTTGTTATCTGAAGACCCAACTCCATTGAACCATTCGCCTCAATGTAGCTGCTGTTTGAAGCAAGGATGGGAGACACATCAAATTCAGCGGTATTTAGTGGATCGAAGGGAGTGCCGTCATCTTCTACAAAAGTCAATAAAACCCGTCTTTGTTTAAACTGGGGTTTGTTCAAAAATAGTTCTATTTCAGTCCCTACCGCAATTCCATCAAAATCAATGGATAAACTGCCGTCGTTTAAACTGAGATTTTTCCCGATGATTTCTCCATTCAACATTAGAACACCAACCACATCTTCCAGAGGATACCCATTTTCATCTGATACAACTGTTTCCAAAAAGGATTGATGAAGTTGCGGGGATGATTCAATTTCAGCTTGCAGTTCCCCCGGCTGGCCAATCCAAACCGGAATACTGGGATCGCCAAGCACTCCGTAAATATGGTGATAAAATTCGACTACCCCCCCGGGATCAGCATCCTGAGGAAATTCGTAGATTAAGGATTGCTTTCCGATAAATAAGACGGGTCCAAGTTCTGCCTGTCTTCCTTCCAACAATTCATCCCAGATAGCGCCGCATATAACATTGTTGTATTTGGTGTCGGTATCCAAATCAGAGGGACCAATCACAGCAGCGGCACCCTTAGGGTTTGAAGGTGTCCCTTTTGTTATAAGTTCTTCACCGAAACACTTTACAGGACCGTTGTTGTATTGATCAGCACCAAAATCTCCCGTGTTGCACACGAAACTGAATACGATGGGAAGCTGCCAGCCATGGTTCAGTGAATTGATATCTTCAATATAAAAACTGGGTCTGTGCCATCCGTGAGAATTTCCCCATCCTCTGTAATTGATGATTCCCACTCCATCCGTCCACGATGCAACAATCAAAGGATTTTCAATGGACTGATTATCCATATGAAAAAAAGCAGTATCGATTCGTGTATATCCAAAGTTCAACAGCTGATCCATGAGCCAGAGGGATGTCCAGACAGGTGTGACCGGCCAGGTTTCAGGAGGAACTTCCTGTCCGTCGTTTGTTTTGTAATTCCCTGCTACAAGAAGGGCATTTTCGAGATATTCTGTGTCTCCGTTTAAATGACTCATTTTGACATATTCTATGGATCGGATTTTTGCATTGATAAGATCACCCTGATTTCTGATTGTCCACCGACCCAGAAAATATTTCGGATCGAGAATATCATAATCTTCTGAATTGGGGTCATTATTAAAAAAGGTATAAGGATAATCCGTTACGTCAATTTCATCTTCATTGATGGATTGAATGTAAAGGGGGGGTATTTCGTAACTCCCATTAATGTCACCGACAAGGAGAACATATTCCAATGCGGGATTCTGCTCGTAATAATTTCGCAGAAATGATCTGATTGAATCAGCTTCTGTCAGATTTTCTTCATCCAGTGAAACGATGTCTACATCGAATCCTTGAGATCTTTTGAAAGAGACGAAATTATCACCATATACTGGAACATTGTTGGGATTGATTAGGATTTCTTCAAGCTGACTGTCAGCCAGAATGATTAGATAAGTTCCTCTGTAGTAATCAGCTTCTGCATTGGTTTCATTGTGAGATTTTTTTGAGAGGGGAATAAATTGTTCCGCATGGACAAAACAAAATAATGCTAATATAAGTGATGATACGATAGTCTGTTTTTTCATTTTTTTCGTGCTATTTTAATAGAAGTAGTTTATGCGTTTTTGAAAAATTGTCTGAAGTCAAACGAATGAAATAGAGTCCACTTGATATATCCACTGGGTTCCAATTCAATTTGTGGGTACCCTGGATTATTTCTTCATCAAAAAGTCTTTCAACTTTCCTACCCAAAATATCAAATACAGTGATTTCAACATTAGTTATTTCTGGAACTGAAAATTCAATGATAGCAGTGGTGTTAAAGGGATTTGGGAATGGAGTGGAAAATGAGTAAAACTGCGGCAGAAGTAAATCACCGTTTCCACCAATAGATTGTGTGCCTTGATTCATGATAGAAATTTGATCAATTTTTAATCCGCGGAATTGAATGGAATTATCCGGAATTATTCCAATTTCTATTTTAAATGAATCCCCGGGAGATGGTATCAAAACATATTCATCATGAAATTCCCAATGTTGATCATCCCAGTAAATTGTGGAGGTATCACTTGATCCTAATATTGATAAGAAAGCAATATCATTTTCCCATTCCAATTCATATTTCAAATTTATGCTGAGTACAAAATTTTGATTTCCCGGATTATTGATCGTTGATGACAAAACTGAAATTGTATCTTGAGAATAAAATACTGTTTCCTGAGAACTGAGAACTCCCGCTGATATATTCCAGCTTCCTGTTGACCCTGTCCAGTTGCTGAGATTATCAAACGGTTCATTGAAAATCAATTCCTGCTCTACCATTGTGATTGACTGATTAAAATCAGAAGTCAAATTCACATTAAAAAATTCAGGAGTCAAATCATTGCCTGTTAATTGAATACGATACTCATTGGATGGAAGTTCAATGGAATAAGTTGACTCAACTGTTTCACCTGCCACCAACCCGTATGGATCAGAAATGCTTAATTGAATCAGCCCTTGGAATGACGGAGGCGGTTGAACATTTAATGTTAGATTGTATTCCGGGAGTGATTCCAACGCGATGTCGCGTTCTGTAATGAGTCCGCTGCCGGGGGTGACATTCTGTGTCTGAGGTTCATAACCTCTCGCACTTGCGGTGAGGGTAAATGTCCCGGATTTCAGGAGACGGCGGTAACGTCCGAATTCGTCTGTTGTGCGGTTTTCTAACATGGGTCCGTTTAATTCATCGATTGTAACGATTGATTCGATTGGTTCTCCTAAAGCAGCATCGGTAATGGTGCCTGTCACCTGATACACTTCAGCTCCGAGGTCACCTATTGGATATCCGATTGCTTTGTTCATAAGGTGAAAAGTACCCCGGAGATTTTTACTGATTGTTTCTTCGATTAAGTCCACAGAATCCGGCTGCATATTTGATGAACCCACTTCTATAAGGTATTGGATACAGCCGGTTTGGGAATAAAACCAGTCATGAGCATTTCCCTTCAACCCGCCACTCCAGACGGGAAGATAAAAACCATCTCCTACCTCATTGGGAATAAGATTGGCAATATCTGAACCCAGTGTGAATATGATTTCCCAATCCGGTGAAAATTTGATATCTTCCCAAAACCATGGGAAAATGACCATCTCTGATACGTTTCCTGACCTTGAACTGTGGTAAGCAATGGAAAGTAAAAAATTCTGTTCGTAAGCCAAATCCTCAATGGCTTGAGTCTCTGATTCTGAAAAAGGTGATTCACCTTTGTAATAATCGAAATGCGCCTGATACGTCCCGCCGGAATTATCTTCCGTCCACAAATCATCTCCAAATATCCAGTTGAAGTCATAATTCCTGTTTAAATCAACACCATCGGAATCGCTTCCCACACCAGCTATAAAATCAAATGCATTATTTAAATTGGTATCACGCTTATTCTTTCTGAATGATACATCCTGAATCCAACCATTCGCTGATTCATATCCATGTACCACTTTTAATCCCTCAGGATTGTATGTTGGTATAATCCATACTTCCGATAATTGTAAAATATATTTCATATTTTGAGAATAAGCCGGGTAGTCCATCGGATGGAGAAACATATCAATCAACTCCATTGAAATTTCTATACCATAGATTTCTTCCGCATGACACTGACCTAGAATTAACACTCTTGGTTCATCTTCTTTTTCATCTGCATTGTAGGATAATCGTACACCCCAGAATGGAAGATTATCATGGGTTGAGGTACCTAGTTCAATTAAATGGTAAATGATTCCACTCCCGGAATAATAGGGTGATGGATTTTCATTATTTCCGAATTCTAAATTCCATTCAGATAACTGTAGGTTAATCTCATCATAGGTGTTGTATCGGTCCGACAATGGACTTTGCCCAATTAAAAAGAAAGGTATTAGGAATAAATAAATTATCTGCTTCATTGCTTTATTATAATCGATTCAGTTTGCTAAATTTACCCCTAATTTTTTTTATGAATAATTATTAATACCATGTCAGAAAACGATTCACACTTAATAGAGAATGTAAAACAGTCAGATGAGGATGCATTTAAAACGCTGTTTTTTCAATATCAGCCCATGCTTTTCCGGTTTGTTGTGTCGAAGGTAATGGATAAAGATATTGCGGAAGATATTGTTCAGGAAACGTTTGTAAGAGTCTGGAAGATTAGGGAAACTTTGGAACCGAGTAAATCATTTTTCTCTCTCATTGCAAGAATTGGTAATAATTTAAGTATAGATCATTTCAAGCACTTATCAGTCCGGGCGCGCCATAAGGATCAGATTATTCAATATGAATCAAGAAGGGATAATAATCCCTACAGTAAAGTACACAGTTCTCACATGCAGGGAGAAATTTTGCAGGCTGTACATGACAACCTTCCATCCAAGTGTCGGAATATTTTTCTATTAAGCAGAATTGAGGGATTAGCAAATAATGAGATTGCTGAAATCCTCGATATTTCTCAGAGAACAGTAGAGAACCAGTTATACAGAGCGTTAAAAATATTGCGTAAAAAATTAAAGGATTATTTATGAGTAAAAATTGGTTTCTTGTCGTTACTTGTTGTAGTTAATCTAAAGACAAATAAAAGGGAAAATTGATTTAATGAAAAGAATGGAAAATAACGAAAAACATTTTGAAGCAAAGCTTTCTAAAGACCTGAGGGAGGTCTGGGATTTAAGCGGTGATATTTCTATTTCTGAAGAACCCAATACTGATGGTGCCTGGGCAAGACTGGTTTGTGTAATAGGTGAAACGAAAACAGTTCGACCCACTGTTTCTACTCCTTTGTGGGGTCGGGTATTTGCAACTCCAAAACCGGCATTTGTTGCTGCATTAAGTTTAGTGTTTATTGTATCTCTACCTTTTATATATACATCACTCACTACTGAATCTTATACCGTTCCAAAAGGAGAAGTATTGTCGCATGTTCTACCTGATGGTTCGGAAATACGATTGAATGCTGGATCTTCATTTTCATACAGAACTTCATTTGGTGATAAAGTAAGAGAAATTAACCTAGAGGGTGAAGCATACTTTGATGTAATAAAAAGTGAGATGCCTTTTGTTGTACAAACTGAAGATGTTACGGTAACTGTCCTTGGAACAGAATTTAATGTCACTTCATGGGATGGATGGATTGAAGTTGCCGTTAATGAAGGAATTGTAAGTGTAAAAAATTCTGTTACTGATGATGAAAAACCAATATTGGTTAAAGCAGGAAATCGAACAAAATTTAGCTCATCTATGAGTGTTGAAACTCCGGAACTAATCGCGTATTCCCAATATCCGGGATGGATTCATGATAAGCTTATTTTTGAGAATTCAAATTTTATGACCGTTTGTAAGGAAATTGAACGTAAATTTGATATTTCAATCAATCTGAAAAATAATGAATTGGAAGAAATTGAAATATCAGGTGTTGTTGATGCAGATAATGTTCAGACTGTTTTATCGACACTTACAAAATTGACTCAGCGATCCTATAAATTTGAAAATAACCAATACATTTTCTATTAAACAATGTTTACCTGTTAGTATACTACTTTCGTTTTTTCTTTTTAAACCACTCTTTCCCCAAGACACAAACCAACCTGTAAATTTTTTGTATTCCAATACTTCTCTTGAGAGTAGTCTGGAATCACTTATCGAAAAATACCGGTTATCAATCGTGTATCTTGATCATCAGGTCCAAGGCAAAATCATAAATTCTGAATGTGTTGACTGCTCAGGTGATGAAGCGTTAACTAAACTTCTTGAGGGTACCTCTCTAATTTGGGTGAAAAATGGAGATCAGTATATCATACAAGCTTTGACAGATGTATTGCCCAATGGATATGAAATCGGTGGATATGTAAGGGATAAATCATCAAAGGAATTCATACCATTCGCGAATGTTTTTATAAAAAACTCCTATATAGGAGATATTACAAATGAGAGTGGATATTTTTCTCTCATTAATGTGATGGCAGATATTTGCACTCTCACCGTTTCCTATATCGGATACAAACCAGAAAACGAAATTATCCGTTGGGCTGATGTCAAGGATAATTTAATTCATATAGAATTAGAGCCGAGGGTAATCAGTACAGCAGGTATTACCGTCAAAGGAGAATACTTGGAATATATGGATCAAACATCCGAACCTAACAGGATTTCCTTTTCTCCCCGGCATATCAATTCTCTTCCCAAATTGGGTGAGACTGATCTATTCCGTTCCTTACAATTGCTGCCTGGAGTGCTTGTGGGAAATGCAGGATCAGCGGGATTGTATATTCGCGGCGGAACACCTGATCAGAATCTAATATTGCTGGATGGTATTTCTATTTATCAGACGGACCACTTTTTTGGATTTTACAGTTCTATTAATGCATCTGCTGTAAAGGATATCCAGGTATACAAAGGAGGTTATCCTGCCAAATATGGGGGGCGTGTTTCAAGTGTAATCACAATGACTGGGAAGACTGGAAATACAGACCTAACCAAGTATAATCTTAATCTTAATTTATTAAGCACGGGCATATCAATTGAGCAACCGTTGTTTGGCAGAGGAAGTATTTTTCTTTCAGCACGGAGTTCCTATTCAGATTACTACAAGACAAAATTATATGATAAAATCTATAATTTTTTAATCAGCGGTGAGGGATTAAATATTGGTTCGGAAAGTGGTAACCCTGAAGAATATAAATCGACTTATACACCGGATTTTTCATTTCAAGACTTTAATGGGAAAATAATGTTTCTCCCAACAGAACAGGATATTTTTTCTATTAGTTATTACCAGGGACAGGATAATCTTGTTGAATTCAGAAATTATATTTTTATAGAAAAAGAAAATGAGACTTTTACCACTGGTTCTGAAAATATTGATACTGACTGGGGAAATGAAGGTGCCGGATTATTGTGGTCACGAAGATGGAAGTTTCCGCTTTATTCAAAAATAAATATTTCACAATCAATTTATGAAAGTAAAAGTCTATTCAATTCTCACTGGGTTGGGCCTGAAGGTGATTTCATAGATTATTCTACGTTGGGGATTAACAAAATAAAAGATAATTCATTTAGATTTGATAATGAATTTAGTTTTTCCAATTCTCATAATTTTAATTTTGGTATACAAGTAAAGAAATTCAATACCGAATACAATGAAACAAATGAATATATAATTTATTTAGTTGAAAATCTTGATACAACATATTTACCATTAGGTCAACCAGTAGATCAAGAAATGAGGGGAAGTTTGAGCTCATTTTATTTCATGGATCAATGGAAATGGAAAAACATATTTATATTTGATTTTGGTTTACGAGTATCAGAATATAACAAGACATCAGAAAAATATTTTGAACCCAGGTTTTCATTTAATTTTACAAAGGGTAATTTTTATAAAATAACAGGACATGTGGGAAGATACCACCAATTTATGCATCGGTTTAGCAATGATTATATCAGTAATGGCAGTAGATTTGTTTGGATGCTCTCAAATGATAATTTAATGCCTATATTATCAGACCATTACAGTTTAGGTATCCAATATGTAAAACCTGGAATTTCAATGAGTACTGTACTGTATTATCGTACATATGAGAACTTAGCAGACTTTTCTTCTCTGGATACACCGAATTATACTTATGATGATAGTCTCAATTTGGTACGTTTCGGTTCAGGTAAAGTTAAAGGATACGAAATTCTACTTCACAAAAAAAGTGGATTCATAAACGGGTGGGCAAGCTATAATTATACTCAGGTAAATCATTTATTTCCTGAACAAAATGGAGGATATGATTTTCTTGCAGAATTTGATAGAGCACATGAATTCAAATGTGTAGCAATCAGTTCCTTAGGTCCGTGGAGTCTTACAGCTTCGTGGGTTGTTTCCTCTGGCAGGGTAATTACACCGACTGACAGTTTATACATTGATTTTGATGAAAATGATAAATTAATCCTTGTCAGTCGACCTTCTTCGAAAAATAGTGATCAACTACAACTTTTGGATCGGTTAGATATTTCTGTTTCTTACCGAGTCAGTTTGTCTTCATTTAGTTGTGAAGTAGGGCTATCAATTTATAATATTTTTAATAGAAAAAATATCAGTCACCGAAGGTATGTATTTTTTAAAGATAATGGGGAAGACAAAATTATACCTACCGATGTAACCACATTAGGCATCACTCCAACTTTATATATTCAGTTTAACAATTAATTATAACAAGTAAACTTATTACTTGGGTGGAACCTACTGTGTAAATAAGTGTCTTACCATAGACATGGTTTACAGTTTTGGGAGTTAAAGAAGCCATGG
>CAYXUG010000045.1:0-17402 GCA_964468655.1 uncultured bacterium
AAGGATGGATCTGTTGCATTCATATTATTTAGTTTTTCAGCATTGGCTACAACGTCTTGCTAAACCCAGTTATTGCGTTTAGCGGGTTTACTCTTTAATTTGATACTATGTTTTAACCGCATTATTATGCAAAAAGCCGATTTATTAATTACTGCCAAACAAAAACTTCACATTCGAAATTATAGCGAACGTACTGTTGCGTCTTATTTGTCTGCAGTAAATCATTTTGCGAACTGGCTCATAGAACAGAAAGTTACAAAAGTAACGGATAAAATTGTTGAAAAATATTTATATCATTTAAAAAGAACAAAAAAGCGTTCAGTTTCTTCCATGAAGCTGACTGTAGCCGCCCTAAAATTTATTTTCTCCGATGTCTTAAATAAAGAGATACCATCGTCATTGGATATTCGTTTTCGAAAAGAAGAAAAAATACCGGTGGTTCTATCAGAATTAGAAGTGACACATATTTTAAATTCGGTACAAAACTTAAAACATAAAGCAATTTTGATGACCATTTATTCATCGGGAATACGTTTAAATGAGTTAATTTGTCTAAAGATCAACGATGTTGATTTCGATCGAAATTTAATTATCATAAAAAAGGGAAAGGGGAAAAAAGATCGTCAGTCTGTTTTATCCCAATCATTAAAATGTGTTTTACATCAATATTTAGATCGGTATTGTCCGGGAAAGTATCTATTTGAAGGACAAAAAGGTGGCAGATATAGCGCGAGTTCGGTACAATCCATTATGAAAAAAGCCGTTATAAATTCCAAAATTAAAAAACATGCAACTGTTCATACATTGCGACATAGTTTTGCAACCCATTTATTAGAGAATGGAACAGATATTCGATTTATTCAAGAATTACTTGGTCATAAAAGATTAGAGACAACCCAAATTTATACGCATATTTCAAAAGTTGCATTTGAAAGAATAAAGAGCCCACTTGATAGACTTAAACTAAAATAAGTTTGTTTACAAACCTTACGAAGGTTGACAATCACAGTACGGTTAAAAAAGGGAAAATTAAGGAGTACAATGAATAACATATCACTTTTGGTCATGGCGGTATGGATTTTTTCATTGTACTTGCACTGATTGGGTCTCTGAAACGAAAGGCTAAACCGCCAATTGATGTATTCGATGCCGTGAGCAAGTCGGTAATCTACCCCTTATCCGAGCAGTCCATTGCCAACAATACCGCTTCTGTGGAAATACCTGATTTCACAAGAGGAAAATGGAAAACCAATCAACCAATTTTCGGATTGAATGACAACATTTAATGTCCCTCCGATAGACCCTAGCTCTCCCTGGGCATCCTGGGCAAGGCCTAATATTAAATGGTGTGAAGAAAACCTGACTACCTTCATTGCGGCGCCAGCCAATACCTGGAGTAATTTGGCTTATATAATTTTAGGTATCTTTATTATTCTAATGGCTCGAAATGAAAAATACCGGCTCATCAAATTATTTGGTCCTGCTAATATTTTCTTAGGATGCGCATCTTTTATTTATCACGCATCATATACATTGTTTTTTCAGTTCTTTGACCATGTCGGAATGCTAATGGTCATATTTCTTCCTCTCACCTCCATTTTTATTCGTACTGGATGGGTAAAAAAGACCAATGACTATTTTTTCATTTTGGCTGGTTTTATAGTTTTAACAATTGCCTTTCCATTGGCATTTTGGGTTCACATTCCCTATCAGACCATCATATTTATATTAACCATACTTGTTTTCATACTGGAAGTCCCCATACGTTATTATTACCAAATTAAAACAGGTTTCCGTTATTATTGGCTGGCATTTATTTTTCAAAGCACTGCGATCTTTTTTTCAATGTTGGATGTAAAGCAAATATGGTGTGATCCAGAAAATCATTTGATTCAGGGCCATGCTGTCTGGCACGTATTAAGCGCTATTGGATTATTTTTCATGTTCAGGTTTCACCAGCAAGCAATTGGTAAATATTATGGTCAATAGTATACTGTTTTTGCTTTTTCTGACACTTCCAGCAGGGCTAATATTTCTCTGTCAAAAAGCAAATTTCCTGAATAAGATCGGAGCAGTGGTATTGATGTACATTGTTGGAATCCTGTTTAACGCATTGGGTTTAATTCCCAATGAGTTTGAGCCAATTCAAAATGGAATTGTAACATCGATGATACCACTTGCCATGCCCTTATTATTATTTTCCGCAGATGTGAGAGCCTGGTTTAAATTGGCCAAGATAACATTATTATCCATGTTCATTGGTATTGCTTCACTGCTTATTTTAATTTCTGCGGGACATGCACTATTTCAAAACCAAATCGTAGATATTTGGAAAGTTTCGGGAATGCTGGTGGGTGTTTATACCGGCGGCACCCCCAATATGGCAGCATTGAAAACTGCTTTGGATGTAGATGAAAATATTTTCATACTAACCCATACGTTTGATACCATTCTTTCCGGGATATATTTACTTTTCCTCATTTCAATAGGACAACGGGTATTTTCAATATTCCTTTATCCTTTCCGTTCATCTAAAAGGCAGGGAAGTTCTTTAAAAGGTGAGGCAGAGGAAGATATGGAGCTTTACAAGGGATTGCTGAAAAAGGAAAATATGTTACCCCTTGCCGCTGCCTGCATTCTTTCCATTTTGATTTTAGCAATCAGTTTTGGAGTATCCAGCTTTTTCAGAGAAGAACAGGAAATGCTTGTGTTAATATTATGCATCACCAGTTTTGGGATTTTTATGTCTCTAATCCCCCGTGTCAATCGAATTAAATATTCTTTCCAATTGGGCATGTATCTCATACTGGTATTCTGCTTGACAGTTGCATCCATGACTGATTTCAGCGCAATTTTCAATATTTCTCCTGCTTTGTTTTCTTATGTTTTATTGGTTATAGGGGGAACATTACTGCTGCAAATTGTCTTTTCAAAGATTGCCGGGATAGATGCAGATACCGCTATCATTACATCAACCGCTCTCATATTTTCTCCGCCATTTGTACCGGTTGTAGCCAATGCGATTCGAAACAGGGAAGTGATATTATCAGGGTTTACCATTGGAATTCTGGGATATGCTATTGGAAATTATTTGGGTATTTCAATGGCTCTTCTCCTTAAACTATGAGGAAAAAATAAATGAATGATATAAATATAAAACTGCCAAAAATTGGATTATCCCGAGATCTTCTCTTGAATAAAATGAGGACTTATGCTGCAGATGATTCAGATTGGAAGAGCGGGAAAACGTGGAGCCTGGTGTATAATGTGGGCAATGACCACACAGAAATGCTAAAGGAAGCCCATTCATTGTATTTTTCAGAAAATGCACTCAATCCTCTGGCATTTAAAAGTCTTAAAAAATTTGAACATGAAATTATTCAAATGTCACTTGGATTATTACATGGTGATGCAGAGACAGTAGGCACATTATCATCTGGCGGTTCTGAAAGTATCCTCATGGCAGTTAAGACCAGCCGTGATGCAGCCTTGAAACAAAAACCATGGATAAAAAAACCGGAAATTATCCTTCCTGAATCTGCCCATGTTACTTTTGTAAAAGCAGCCCACTATTTTGATCTGAAAACAGTTCTTGCACCATTGAAAGCAGATTTTACTGTGGATACGGACAAGATTGAACGTCTTATCAATAAAAATACAATTTTACTGGTCGGTTCAGCACCCCAATATCCACAGGGGATCATTGATCCCATCGAAATAATTGGAGACATTGCTCTGAAGCATAAACTGTTTTTCCATGTAGATGCCTGCTTGGGAGGATTTCTGTTGCCATTTTTAGAAAAACTAAATTATGATATTCCAAAATTCGATTTCAGGGTAACGGGTGTAACTTCCATTTCTGCCGATCTCCATAAATATGGATATGCCGCCAAAGGGGTGTCGGTTATCCTGTATCGAAACATGGATTTACTCAAACACCAGTTTTTTATATATGAGAAATGGTCCGGCGGTTTATATGCCTCACCGGGAATGTTGGGTTCCCGACCGGGAGGTCCTATTGCTGCCGCTTGGGCAGCTATGCAGAGCCTGGGGGAAAAAGGATACTTTAAACTGGCAGCTAAGACCATGGGAGTTGCACGTGAGATGATGGAAGAAATCAACAATATTCCAGAGTTATCCGTTTTGGGGAAACCACAAATGCCTGTTTTTGTATTCGGGTCTAACTCCAGTGCTGTCAATATATTCGCAGTGGCCGACCAAATGGAAAAGAATGGCTGGCATATAGATCGCCAGAATAACCCTGATTGTATTCATATTATAGTGTCCCCAGCCCACAGTGATTCCAACGCTAAATTTATAACAGATTTAAAAAACTGTATTCACTCTGTAAAAAATAATCCCAATTTTTCAACAGAGGGAAGCGCAGCTATGTATGGAATGATGTCCGCCTTTCCTGTAGGCGGAATGGTTAAGAAAAACATCCTGAAAATGATGTGTGGAATGTACGGACCGGAAGGGAAAATACCGAATTTGAGTTCAGAGGAGGGTGAAAGTGAAAAAGATATTTCCATGCGGATCGGTAAAGGATTACTCAAAAGCATAAGCTGGCTGCAAAAATTGAAACATAAAATATTGAAATGAGAACAATATGAATTTGACACAACTAGACTGGACGATTGTAGGAGCTTATTTTCTCCTTTCTTTAGCGGTGGGAATTTGGGCTTCTAAACAAGCCGGAAAGGATACACGTTCTTTTTTTCTGGCAGGAAGGAATATGCCGTGGGGGTTGTTGGGAATCAGTATGGTTGCCACCACATTTTCTACCGATACACCCAATTTGGTAACAGACCTAGTCCGTCAGAACGGCGTTTCCGGCAACTGGGCATGGTGGGCATTTTTACTGACAGGAATGTTGACTGTTTTTGTCTATGCCAAGTTGTGGCGCCGATCTGGAGTGCTGACCGATATTGAATTCTATGAGTTGCGTTACAGCGGAAAAGCGGCGGCATTTCTCCGTGGTTTCCGTGCGCTGTATCTGGGGTTGGTATTTAATGTGTTGGTCATGGGTGCAGTGAGTTTGGCTGCCGTAAAATTTGGAGAAATCGTTCTCGGTTTTCCCGGCTGGAAGACACTTCTGATTGCCTGTTCCATCACACTGGCTTACTCTACTTTGGGAGGCCTGAGAGCGGTTATTATTACTGACTTTGTCCAGTTTACACTGGCAATGATCGGCTCAATTTGGGGTATGCTTTACATTCTTGGGTTGGATCAAATCGGCGGACTTTCCAAAATCATCACTCACCCAAATGTTACCGGCAAACTGGCATTAATCCCTGATATGTCTGATCCCAATGTTTGGGTACCTGTGATGCTGGTACCCTTGGCGGTGCAGTGGTGGGCGAGTTATTACCCCGGCTCTGAACCCGGCGGCGGCGGCTATATTGCTCAGCGGATGTTTTCTGCCAAAGATGAATCTCACGCTGTGGGCGCCACATTTTTATTTAATGTAGCACACTATGCCTTGCGCCCCTGGCCGTGGATTTTGATTGCCCTCGCTTCACTGGTTGTATTCCCGGAATTAACGGATATTCAAAAAGCATTTCCAAATCTGCCTGCCGATAAATTGGGACATGATGTGGCTTATCCTGCTATGCTCACATTACTGCCATCAGGACTTTTGGGGTTGGTAGCCGCCTCGCTTATTGCCGCTTTCATGAGTACCATGTCCACCCAGGTGAATCTGGGCGCCAGTTATCTGGTGAATGATTTTTATCAGCGCTTTATAAGGCCGGATGCATCGGAAAAACAACTGGTGCGGGTAGGCAGAATGTTTACGGTGGTTTCCATCATTTTGGGCGCCGGGCTTGGGCTTCTTCTCACCAGCGCTGGACAGGCATTTACTTTATTATTGATGATAGGCGCCGGCACCGGAATGATCTATATCCTTCGCTGGTTCTGGTGGCGAATTAATGCCTATACAGAAATTGTGGCTATGGTGAGTTCACTGTTAATTGCTGGCTATTTTAATTTCATCAATACCGGTTTTGAAGGATGGCAGAAAATAGTAATTGGAGCAGTATTAACCACAATTGTCTGGATTACCGCAACCTTTATTACACCAGCAGACGATGAAGAAACACTACGGAAATTTGTGAAAAAAGTCAATCCCGGCGGACCTGGGTGGGCAAAATATTCGGATGGTATCTCTTCTGAACCTTGGCCTGTTCCAAAAGGTATTTTATTGATGGTGTTAGGCTGTGTGGCTGTTTACGGTTTTTTATTGGGCGTCGGACAGTTGATTTATGGTAATACAAATGCAGGTGTTATTGTCTGTGGATTGGGTGGTATTGCTTCATTAGGGATTTATAAAATTTGGAAATAAAGTTTGTTATTTAATTTTAAAATTTTAGGATAATTATGAAAATCTATTTTGCAGGAGCCATTCGCGGTGGCAGGGATGATGCCGAAAGTTATGAGAAGATAATTAAATGTTTAACCGGATACGGAGACGTTTTGACCGAGCACGTGGGCGAAGTGACTATGGGTAATACCGGAGAAAAAGAAGTGTCGGATAAATTCATATTTGAAAGGGATATTGAATGGCTTGGTTCTGCAGATTGTGTTGTTGCGGAAGTTACAGTACCCTCACTTGGTGTCGGTTACGAAATTGGGATTGCGGAAAAATTATCCAAGCCCGTTTTGTGCCTCTACCACCCCCAAGCCGGCAAGCGTCTATCAGCGATGATTCGTGGCAACCGGAATATTATCTGTTGTGAATATGAATCATTGGATGAAGCGGAGAAATATATAAAATCGTTTATGGAAAAATTGGGCTAAATGATAACCTGCATTTACAGCAAATCTTTTGGCGACAAATAGTTACCTTTGTCGCCTGCTGCGCCGAGCCCCGCCACCCTTGCGTTTGGTTCTTTTGGGAAAACCCCGTTTTTTGGACGATCGTCCTTTTGAAGAGTAGCGGGCTCCGGGCCTCTCTTGTGATACTTCGAGGGACAATAGAACACCCTCAAACACTTTACCCATAAACGCCTGAACCAGCCGCGCCCCGCTTTTTTCTTCTATTTCAAAAAAGGAGAAAGTCTGTTTGATATCAATATGACCAATAACAGCATCCACCGAACCCAAACTTTCATTAATCAACCCGATTAACCGCATGGGATTTAAGTTGTTTTTAAAACCGATATTAATAGAAAAATTTATGAAGGAAATTCTCTGTCGCTTACTCCGCCCTCTTTTTTCTTTTCTCTCTTTACGATCTTTCCCGCGTTTTTCAGAAATATTGATATCCTTCGCATTTTTATAATAAGACAAATACCTGTTGAATTCCGCTGATACAAAATGCTTAATCAGTTCGTCTCTTTCGAGCCATTCCAGTTTTTTATATATGTCAGGTAAAAATGGTCCGATTTGACTTTCATCAACCGCAACATTTTCAATTTTATCTATGAGTGAATAAAGCCGTTTCTGGCAGATATCCGCCCCGTTTGGAACGAGTTCTTTAGAAAACGAAATGCCGGATAATTTTTCAATTTCTTTAATTTTTCTCGTATCGCGGGTATGAATAATGGCAATAGAAATTCCGCTCTTTCCTGCTCTGCCCGTTCTGCCGCTTCTGTGAACATATAATTCGGGGTCATCCGGTAAATTATAGTTTATAATATGGGTAAGATTATTTACATCCAATCCCCGGGCAGCTACATCCGTCGCCACCAATATTTGTAAATGCCCTTTTCGGAAATTTCCCATTACCACATCACGCTGTGGCTGTGATAAATCGCCATGGATTGCATCTGCGTTGTAACCGTCATGCATTAATTTATTGGCAATTTCTTTTGTTTCCCGGCGAGTCCGGCAAAATGTAATTCCGTAAATATTCGGATTCATATCCGCAATGCGCTTGAGCACCTCATACCTGTCTGAAGCGTGGACCATGTAATAGACATGCTGAACATTATCAGCCCCCTTGTTCGCCTCTGCAGCGGAAATTCTAACAGGATCACTCATATATTTTTTGGTAATGGAAATAATCTTTTGAGACATGGTTGCCGAGAACAGCAGAGTCTGTTTCTTCCCGGGAGTTTCAGCCAAGATTGCTTCAAGATCATCCTTAAAACCCATGGAGAGCATTTCATCGGCTTCATCAAGGACAACACGCGTAACATTCTCAAGCAGCAGTTTTTTCCGCCGGATTAAATCCAATGTTCTTCCGGGTGTGCCAATAACAATTTGAGTGCCCTTTTTGAGCGCTTTAATCTGGGGCTCAATTCCGGCTCCGCCGTAAACGGCTAAAATATTTATCCCTTTGATGTATTTTGAGAAGTCCGTCAAATCCCGGGCAATCTGGACACAAAGCTCCCGTGTAGGACAAAGCACCAGTGTTTGGGTTCTTCTGTCTTCGATATTTGTCAAATGGATGGATGGCAGCCCAAACGCTCCCGTCTTTCCTGTGCCGGTTTGTGCCGATGCAATTAAATCTTGCTCTGAAGACATTAAATGAGGAATGGTTTTTTCCTGAATGGGCGTTGGTTCCTCAAACCCCATTTCTTTTATGGCGGTAAGTATTTGTGCGTGTAATCCGGTTTCGGCAAATGTGTTCATAGTTTTTCTTTAATCCTTATCTTTTAAAAACAGTATTTCCGTTTACAATGGCCTGAAACACGTTGATGTTTCGTATTTCAGTGGAAGGTAAAGTTAATGGATTCTTATCCAGAATAACAAAATCAGCATATTCATCTTTTTTTGACCCAAGAAATGGTAATGCTATGAATTTCATGACCGTATTTACAATGTATAATTCAATTTTAAAATGGTAGATTTTGGATTCATCTAAAGATTATTTAAGAAGCAAAATGCATAACATTACACTACTCATTATGGCGGCAGGGATGGGCTCCCGGTATGGCGGGCTCAAACAGCTGGAAGAAATGGGTCCCGGCGGAGAAACCATAATGGATTATTCCGTTTATGATGCCATTGAAGCGGGGTTCAACAAGGTGGTTTTTATTATACGGAAAGAATTTGAAGATGAATTCTGTGAAAAGGTTACCAATAAATATGCCGGGAAAATTCAGGTGGAATTTGCGTTCCAGGATTTGTATAATCTTCCCGAAAAATTCATCTGTCCTGATTGGCGGGAAAAACCATGGGGGACCGGCCATGCAATACTATCAGCAAAAAACTTGATTAATGAACCATTCTGCGTCATCAATGCCGATGATTTTTATGGAAGAGAAGCATTCCAAATTCTTGCAGATTTTTACGGAAACGGGTCTGATACTTACAGCATGGTAGCGTATCGCCTGGACAAAACGCTCTCCAGCTTTGGGGGCGTTACCCGGGGGATTTGTACAGTGGTGGATGATAAACTTTCGACTGTGGTGGAAACAGGAAATGTACAGAAAACGGAAAGTGGTGTAACATCGGATGGTGTAATACCGCTGGATGGGAGCGAGCCCGTATCCGTGAATATTTGGGGATTTACCCCGGAACTTTTCGGGTATTTGAACGACATGTTTGTAGAATTCCTTCACGAGAGTGGAACAGAATTGAAAAGTGAATTTCTGATTCCCACTGTAATTAACGATCTGATTCAAACCGGCAGGGAAAGTGTACACGTTCTTCGCAGTGACACAAGCTGGTTTGGCGTTACCTACAAAGAGGATAAATCCTACGTGGTGAAGGAAATTCAAAAAATGGTGGATAAAAGGTCGTATCCACCCCGGTTGTTTGAGTAAGTATTGAAAACCAAGAAGATAGGACGCAGATTGACGCCCACCCAACAATATGGCGGGCAATCAGATAATCGAAGATTTTTTTAAATCAGTAAAAAATGGGTACTTGCCAAAAAGCAAAATTGAATAAACAGAATTTATCACCATCCGCTTTTATTGGCGTTGAGGGAAAAGACATCATCTCTTTCGGCTCAGGCCAGCCGGATCTGGCGCCGCCGGAAGAAGTGTACCACATCCTGCCGGATTACAGCGACTTCAAATATGGACTCATACAGGGCATGGAAAAATTACGATATGCTTTGGCGCAGCAATACCCAAACTCTACAGCAGACAGCTTTGTTATCACCAACGGCGCCTCCGAGGCGCTTGATCTTTCCCTGCGGGTAATTTCATCGTTACCTGTTAAAAATTCCAAAAAGGTACTTATTACTCAGCCCTATTACTATTCCTATCCTCTTTTGGTGCACTATGCCGGTATGGAGCCCGTCTCCCTAAAAACCGACAGAGGTCACATTGATCTGGATGATTTCAGAAAAAAAGTAAAGGACTGCCGGGCGGTTATCATTAATTCACCCTCTAACCCCACAGGCAGAGTGGAAGTCATTGACACTCTGCGCGAGATTGAACTCATCACCAGTGAACTGGGAGTTTATGTGATTTCAGATGAGGTGTACAAAGATCTTATTTATGTAAGAGAAAATTATCTCATTAAAGGTCCTCATGTGGTGACCATCAACTCTTTTTCCAAAACCTATGCCATGTGCGGTTTTCGAGTGGGTTACCTGTGGTCGCTGGACACACAGTTTGTGCAGCAGGTCATTGACATTAAAACACACTCCTCTATGAATACCAATATTCTGGGACAGGAAATGGCATTTGAGGTAACAAAAGTTCCCCGAAGATTTATTGATGATCAGCTTAAAATCTGGCAGGAACGGTGCAATCTGATTTATAGCGGACTACAGAATCTCGGGTTCGATCTGTGGAAACCTGAAGGCGCTTTTTATGTTTTGCCGAAAGTTCCCATAGCAAAGGATTTTGTCTGGGATATGTTTACAAAGCATAACATAATCACGTATCTGGGCGACTGGTTTGGTTCGCCGGGAAGGGTTCGTTTTTCCTATGCGCTGGATGTACAGAAAATAGAAATAGGTCTGGAGCGGATTGAAAAATATTTGAAGACTCGGTGATAAACTCCGTGAACAGCATTATACTTATTGGAAGATTCCAATCCCAGCCCTGAAGGACTGGGTTACAAATCACTGGAGAATATGAAATAACAATGTTAAAAAAATTGTTTTATGGATTCCTTCTACTATATTTTTTCATTTGACCACTCCAATCGGAATGTTGGGTAGATGGGAATGAAGATTTTAGCCCTGTCGTTTACGGCAGGGAGTGTTAAAGGTGAAAAAAAGGGCATTCATGTCCTTTCATTAATCTTTTGTAAATTCTCCTCCAAAAGGAAACGTGAATAATGTTTAAGAATAATATCAGTCACAGTTTAGTGGTATTTGCAATAATTCTCTTTGGTTGCGACGAGTCACCAGAAGTAGAACTCCACACCCTTTTCAACAATGTCTGGGAGGAGGAACTGAAAGAATCCCCGGAATCCGCTACATTTTACGGCGATTCCCGCTACAACGACCGACTCATAGACAAAAGTCTCGTTGCCATTAAATCGAGACAGGATAAAGCAAAAAGTTATCTGCAAAACCTCCATTTAATTGATAAGACACAACTCAGTAAAGAAGATCAACTTAATTATGATCTTTTTGAAAAAAAGCTGAAGCGTGGAATAGAAGCACACCGATTCAACGGCTACCTCATGCCTGTAAACCAGATGGGCGGCGTCCAGATTAGTTTTCCGAATCTGGTGAAAATTACACCGTTTAAAAAAATGGAAGATTATGAAAAATACATGAAGCGTCTCAATGCCTTTCCCGAATTTATGGATCAAATTATTGCGCTCATGAATGAAGGGATGAAGACAGGATTGACTCCTCCGAAAATTATACTCCGCTCGGTTCCTGAACAAATTGAAGCGCAGATTGTGCCGGTGGAAGAGAGTCCCTTTTTTAAACCGTTTTTGGAATTCCCGGAAGAAATACCAGACTCAGTTCAAACACGTTTTACAAAATCAGGAAAGGAAGTCATTGAGTACAATGTACTTGCCTCCTACAAAAAGCTGAAAGTATTTTTTGAAACAGAGTATCTCCCATCTTGCAGTGAGGAAATTTCCATATCAGAAATGCCCAACGGCAGTGAGTGGTATAAATACCTGGTTGCCATGTACACGACCACCGATCTGACGCCGGATGAAATTCATGAGTTGGGTTTAAGTGAAGTGAAACGGATAAGAATGGCAATGGTGCGAACAATTAAGGAGACTGGTTTCGAAGGGTCCTTTGATTCTTTTCTGGAATTCTTAAGAGATGACCCCCAGTTTTATTACGCAAAAGCGGAAAACCTTTTGATGGGATACCGGGACATTTGCAAACGCGCCGATCCTGAATTAACCAAGTTGTTCGGTAAGCTTCCTCGGATTCCCTACGGAGTTGTTGCAATTCCTGATTATCAGGCGCCGGCTTCACCCACAGCGTACTACTACCCTGCCTCTGATGACGGTTCACGACCGGGGAATTTCTGGGCGAATACTTACAATCTGCACACACGCCCGAAATATGAAATGGTGGCGCTGGCGCTTCACGAGGCGGTGCCGGGGCATCACCTTCAGGGTTCTATTGCTCAGGAGTTGGAAGTCCTCCCGAACTTCCGTCGGCACGGCTGGTTTACCGCATTCGGCGAGGGGTGGGCTCTTTATGCTGAATCGCTGGGGGAGGAAATGGGGCTTTACGATGATCCCTATTCCAAGTTCGGACAGTTGACATACGAAATGTGGCGAGCGTGCCGGCTGGTGGTGGATACGGGAATGCACGCTTTGGGATGGAGCCGCCAGGAAGCCATAGATTTTATAAAGCAAAATGCAGCCAAATCGGAGCATGACATTGTGGTGGAAATTGACCGCTACATTGCCTGGCCCGGACAAGCTCTCGCCTACAAAATCGGTGAATTGAAAATTAAGGAACTCCGGAAACTATCGAAAGGAAAACTGGGTGAAAAATTTGACATTCGGGAATTTCATGATATCGTTTTGGGGAGTGGAAGTCTGCCGCTGGATGTGCTGGAAGAACAGGTGAAAGCCTACATAGCCAATGCAAATCAAAACTGAACTTCCACAATTCGTTGACAGCTTGAAAATGAAGTTGTTAGAAGATCTCCCCGGTCTTTCTGCCCAGTTGAAAATGGTGCCGGCTTACAAAAAATTCCCCAATCCGTTTAAAGATTTTAAGGAGCCCATTCCTGCTGCTGTATTGATTTGTCTTTATCCTGAAAATGGTAATTGGAAGTTCATCCTCACCGAAAGAACCGACACGGTGGAATTTCACCGGAACCAGATATCACTCCCAGGCGGAGCGAAGGAGAAAGATGAATCCTTTGAAAAGACCGCTCTGCGGGAATCGTATGAAGAAATTGGGCTGGACGGTGAAACGGTGAATGTAATTGGTGAACTATCACCCCTTCTCATTCCTGTAAGCGGATTTCTTGTACACCCTTTTGTGGGATGGATAGAAAGCGAACCGGACCTCACCCCCGCGCCGGAGGAAGTGAAAAAAATCTATTTTGCTTCTGTGAATGATTTATTAAATGATGCTAACCTGAAAAGAGAAATGCGGAATTTTCGAGGGATGGATATTGAGGTACCCTATTATTACATAAATGGAATTAAAGTGTGGGGAGCGACTGCGGCTATTTTGAGTGAATTAAGGGAGATTATTAGAGGTTTAATGTAAGTTCGATTATTTTTGTAAATTCATTGACTGTGAAAAATATGACCATAAAAAACTTGTTAATTGTATTTCTGGTTGTTGCCATTATACCCAACCACACCCCCAATTAACTGCATTTTTTCCTAAATTAAATGCAACAATTGTCTGTTATTAATTACCGGAACAATGGCATTATTCATGAAATCATCTTCAAGGGATAAAAAATGGCAGTTTTCCATCGACCGGGGTGGGACATTCACGGACGTCATCGGAATTGATCCTGAGGATAAAATTCATACACTCAAATTGCTGTCTGAATCTCCAGATTATCCCGATCCTGCCATTGAAGGTATCCAAAGAATTTTGGGTGTTTCAAAGGACGAGACTATTCCCGAAGAGAAAGTGTCCGGAATCCGCATGGGAACCACCGTTGCCACCAACGCTTTTCTGGAAAGAAAGGGGACATCCACGGCTCTATTCATTACAAGAGGATTTCGGGATCTACTCGAAATCGGTCATCAGGCGAGACCGGAAATTTTTAATCTGAAAATCCAAAAACCCCGGCAGCTCTACCGCTGCGTGAAAGAAGTTGAGGAACGGATTAATGCGGCTGGAAAGGTAATCCGACACCTGAATGTGAAAAAGGTGGAAGCTGATTTAATGCGAATCAGACGGATGGGAATTTCCTCTGTCGCTATTGTCCTCATGCACGCTTGGGAAAATCCTGACCACGAGCGAATTGTTGCTACTCTGGCGAGAAAGACGGGATTCCGGCAGGTGTCAGTTTCACACGAGGTGATGCCGATGATTAAAATTGTCGGCAGAGGGCAGACTACAGTGGTGGATGCCTATCTGACGCCGGTGCTCATGGCGTATATCAACTCAGTCAGAAAATTCAGTGGGAATATCCGGCTGGAGTTTATGCAAAGTTCCGGAGGCATCACAGAAGCACATGCGTTTACCGGTAAGGATGCCATCATGTCCGGTCCTGCCGGCGGCGGATCACTTCTGTGGTTTGACGGTCAGAAATTCCGCGTGGGACCTGAATCCGCCGGATCCCAGCCGGGACCTGCCTGCTACGGAAGGGGAGGTCCGCTTGCGCTTACCGATGCCAACCTCCTTTTGGGCAGGATTATTCCGGATTACTTTCCTTCAACTTTTGGCGCAAAGGGAGATAAGCCGCTCAATAAAAAAATCGTAAAAAAAATGTTTGATGGTTTAACGGAAACCATTAACAAGTCACAAAAAAATAAAATGACCGCTACAGAGGCAGCACTCGGGTTTGTCAGAATTGCCAACGAAACCATGGCAAAAGCCATTAAGGAAATTTCTGTCTCCAGTGGATATGACGTCCGCACGCATGCTCTGGTCTGTTTTGGCGGAGCCGCGCCTCAGCACACCTGCGCTCTTGCCCGGATTCTCGGAATTCGGGAAATCATTATCCATCCGCTAGCGGGACTCCTCTCTGCCTACGGGATTGCCATGGCTGATTATCTGCGCATTGCTACCCGTTCCATCGTGAAAAAACTGGACAGGAAACTGGTGAAATCACTCCACAAACAATTTGAAGACATGGCAAAACCGCTTGTTTCTGATTTGGTAGATCGCGGGACGAAAAAAAAGGATATTTCTGTACGGCGGTACTTTGATATTCGTCCTCTTGGATCGGATACATTCCTATCCATCCCGGCAGTGAATTATGGAGAGATTCATGAAAATTTTTACAGAACTTACCGCCGGCATTTTGGTTTTGAACCGATAGGCGTGCCGTTGGAACTGGTTAATATTCGTGTGGAAGTAGCGGGGAAGAGTTCTACCATTAAGGAGAAAAGAGCCAAGTCCGCGGAACCAGTTACCAGTTACCGGTTACCAGTTACAAATCACCAGTTACCAGTCACAAGCGCGAAGGTTTATTTCACAAAGGAAGGAACGAAGACCCCGGTTTATTTGAGAAGCGATCTTCAACATGGTGAGGAGGTAACTGGCCCAGCCATTGTGGTGGAAGATTTTACCACTATTGTCATAGAACCGGGATTTATTGCCACCGTGAATGAGTACGGTCATATTGTTCTGAAGCAGAAGGAGGTGATTCAAGAAAAAGTAAGTGTCCATCGGCACCCTGTTATGCTGGAGGTATTTAACCACCTTTTTATGAGTGTGGCTGAGCAGATGGGACATACACTGCAGAATACAGCTCATTCAGTGAACATCAAGGAACGCCTCGATTTTTCCTGCGCCATCTTTGACCGTGAGGGAAATCTCATTGCCAACGCGCCCCACATCCCCGTTCACCTGGGGGCCATGGGTGAGTCGGTGAAGTCCATTATTCAGGACAACCACGGCAAGATGAAATCGGGAGATGTCTACGTTATGAACAATCCTCACCGGGGCGGATCCCATCTTCCGGATGTTACCGTTGTGGCGCCTGTATTCGGGGAAAAGGAAAGTCCAATTTTTTACACCGCCGCCCGTGGGCATCACGCAGACATCGGCGGAATCACGCCCGGCTCCATGCCGCCCTTTGCCAAAAGTTTGGAGGAGGAAGGTATCGTCATTGACAATTTTCTGCTGGTGAGAAATGGGAAATTCAGAGAAAAGGAAATTCGAACGCTTCTTCAATCCGGAATATTTCCTGCACGAAATATGAATGAGCGGATTTCCGATTTAAAGGCGCAAATCGCCGCCATGAAAACGGGAATACATGAACTGCACCTCCTTGTGGACAAATACAGTTTGAAATCCGTTCACGCCTACATGACATACATCCGAGAGAATGCTGCAGAAGCCATGAGACAGGCACTTTTATTATACCTCGGAGAAAAACAAAAGGTCAAAACAGCTTTTGAGGATTTTCTCGATGACGGTTCTAAAATTGCCGTATCCATGAAAATTGAGAAAGGGAACCGTCCTTCGGAAACCTGCCGGGTGGTGGTTGACTTTTCAGGAACCAGTCCTGAACTTGTTGGGAATTTAAACGCCCCTGTTGCCGTCACAAAAGCCGCTGTTCTTTACGTCTTCAGAACCCTGATCGATGCAGATATTCCGCTCAACTCCGGCTGCCTCGATCCGGTGGAAATCCGCATTCCGGAAGGATCGCTACTGAATCCCTCACCGGAAGCAGCAGTGGTGGGAGGGAATGTGGAAACATCCCAGCGGGTTGTGGATGTTCTGCTGGGAGCTTTGGGTATTGCGGCGGCGTCTCAGGGAACCATGAACAATTTTCTTTTTGGCAGAGCCGATGGGAAGGGAAAACAGTATTACGAAACCATTGCCGGCGGCTCCGGCGCCATTGACGGATACTCGGGCGCTTCTGCTGTGCAGGTTCACATGACCAATACGCGGGCTACCGATCCTGAAGTCCTTGAGCAGCGGTTTCCTGAAATCCGGCTTGAGAGGTTTACCATCAGACACGGCTCTGGTGGTAAAGGTAAATTCCGAGGCGGGGACGGGACCATCCGGGAGATGAAGTTTCTTAAACCAAGAAAAATATCCATTCTGTCAGAGCGGCGGAATTATCCTCCTTACGGAATAGTCGGCGGCAGCATCGGCGCAAAAGGAAAAAACCAGTTGCGGAAGAAAAATGGTCGAATCGTAAATTTGGATGGCAAGGTGGAAATGGTGATTGATGAAGGAGAAACAATCATCATAAAAACCCCCGGTGGTGGTGGATGTGGAAGACAGTAATTTCCCACTTGCAATTTTGAGATTCAGATAAAGATACTTTTCATTTGAATTTCTGTTAAACTTTGATAAAATCCAGCCGTGAAAGGGAAAAAACCAGCACTGCTTTCTTTCAGTGGGAAATAAAGAGTAAATAATAGATTATGGCAAAGTCTAATTTTTTTAAAGAATTAAAAAGACG
>CAYXUG010000046.1:0-16811 GCA_964468655.1 uncultured bacterium
TAGAGCAGCGGAATCATAATCCGCGTGTCGGGGGTTCAAATCCCTCCTCCGCTACGGTATTAAAAAGTCCCTTTCCGGGGCTTTATTTAAATCGAGTAGCTTCCGTCTTCTCCCTCCGCTGGAGGGATACGCCGGACAGGCAGTTGGTTAGAGCAGCGGAATCATAATCCGCATGTCGGTGGTTCCCTGCCCGACTATTTATTCATGCGAGCCTGCCCGCCAGTGTCGTTAAGGCGGGAAAGCTATCCTAAGCACTTTGTTTCGAGGAGCAAGCCAATCTATTCAATTTTAGTTTGTTTGAACTTGTCCTTCGTGCCGTAGGGTAGAAAACCCAAACATACCCTACATTCAAAATCCCATTATTATGGAGAAATGATTCATTTGTTGCCCTTCATATCATTTTGGAATTAGATTTCAGATCAATTGAACAAGTGAGGTAATTATATGAAAAATCAAATTATTCAAAAGTCGTTGTGGCTTGTAGGTCTTTTCCTCCTTTCCTGTGATTCACCCTTGTCGGATGTGGAAATTACGGATCCATCCTTAATCCAACCTGTAGCAGTCATTAGTAAAACAACCGATGAAAATGGGTCGGTTACAAAAGAGACTATTGTGACCATTTATGATAAAAATCTTAGCACAGTCGAATTAATAAATGGTTCTGTATTAATTAACAATGTTGAGTTGGATTTTGTTGATTATGCATTTTCAGGAATTTATGAATTGGATATTCCTGAATTTGGGCTGAATCAAGAATATAATCTTAAAATTATACTAAGTGATGGTGGTGCATATGTTGGGACTGTAACTTCCCAAAGCATTGATTTAACCGATGTTAATATACCAGAAACACATAATAAAAATGAAGATTTGACAATTAGTTGGGGTTCCTGTGATGTTAGTAGTCAATTATCAATTACTTATAATTGCAATGAAGATGGATCATCTAGTTTTGGGACGATTGTAGATAACATTTCTACAGAAGATAAAAATGAGGGGGAATATATTATCAGTTCATCCGATCTTCCAGGTAATGATTCATGCATAGAATCCACGATATTTTCGGTGGTTTCTGTCACGGAAGGTACTATTGATGACAGTTTTAGATCAGGTTCAATTGTAAAATCAAAAATTAGAGTTAGTGGGGAATGTTTCTGGGATTAATTCTTTTTCAAATGGGAGTACATCGTAAATTCCAATTTATATTTAGTATAGGTATATTGTTAGAGGGGAATTAACTTCCGCCCCTTGAATAAAAATTATGAAACTTAACAGAGAAAGAATAAATGGCTAAAGAACAACCGATATCTGTTGACGGCGTTATTAAAGAGGGAGCGAAAAACGCTATGTTTAAGGTTGATGTTGAAATTGGCGGAAAGACCCATGAAGTACTGGCTTATGTGGCGGGGAAAATGAGAAAACACTTTATTAAACTACTCCCGGGTGATACTGTTACTATTGAAATGTCGCCATACGACCTTACACGCGGCAGGATTGTTTATCGTCAGGATAACAAATAAATCCTGTCATTTATTTTACCTATTTCTCTCTTTTAATTTTCTGTTTATCTCACGAACCTTATCATTCCCCTTGAACCACTTAGGTACCTCATCGTAAAAGGGAATTCCATCATCAATGAGCGCTCTTGTTTCCGGATTTTTTGGGTAGGCATCACCTACACCGCCAACACAGATAACTATTATTTCTTCACTGTCCGAAGCTTTTAGAGCTCTTTTAACTTTTGGGGAAATTCTTAAAAAATCGCCTGTTTCCAACTGAACATTCTTTCCATTTATTTCCATTGTTCCTTTACCTGATATGACGATATAAATTTCTTCCTGTTCTTCATGCGCATGTAGACAGGTATGTCCCCGACCGGCGGAAAACCGTATGAGTCCAATGCCCACACTTTTTAAATCCAGTGGTTTTCGCAGGAAGGTGATCCATTCGGGTAATTCATTAAGATCATAATTCAACTTTGTGTACATGAAGCAGTCTCCTTTGACTAAGGTGAAAAAAAGAGCGAGAGATACGAATAGATCAAAGCTAAACTTGTCAAGACGGTAAAACTGGTTCCGATTCCGGATAGTTTATTTGATTCATTATAGTTATGTACCCGTTTATCTTCAAGTAATTGTTTAAGATTAAATGTTTCTTTTTCTAAGTTATCTGATCTAACACATTTTATGTATTCAATCCAGAATGTCGGTATTTCTTTCGCGGACAATGAAATCAGCCCTTTGGTCTGAATTTTGTCCAAAACGGGATGGTGGCATGGTACCGGTTCATTTATTGGTGTTTGAGCAGATAGGTTGGAGAGGACTAAAAAAAATATTGAGAGTGTTGATTTTAAAATCACCATCCCAGAACGATGCCAAAATTTGCAACAGGTTTATCGAGATCAATCTTTGATTTAAAATTGATTTCATTCCCTTCACTCTTCCAGTTATCACCAGAGAAAAAGGCATTCAAGTATCCAACCGATCCTTCCAGCGCGAGAAAAGAAAGGAGGTAATATCGGACTCCCCCCATGGCATAAAATGCTAAAAACCTGTTATACATTCCGGCTTCCGAATCGGTAGTGAACTGAAAGGGTGTGGTGGTTGCCGGGACTTTTGTAGGGCTCTGCGAAAAATCTGTTTTACCTATCATCGGTGCAAGACCGAAAAACGCTTCAAACTTATTCAAAAAAGTAAAAAACGATTGGGCATAAATTCCGGTGAATTTAATGACTAGTGAAAAATCCTGTGAAGATTTATTTTTTATAAGTGAATTGGAATGGCGGAAAAATCCGACTCTGAAGGAGGGGTATACTTTATACGAAAAATCGAAAGTGGTGGGAAGCCATGTTGCTCCAAGTTTGGATAATCCGGAATCAGAAATGGCAGTATTAAATTCAGTAAAATCTGGAAGTACAAAACCAACGCCAAAATTGACCGAATATTTGAACTGAGATTGAGCAGTTGATAATAGAAGAATGAATAAGACAGAGGAAATAAACAGGGATTTAAAATTTTGAAGTTTGGCTTTTGTCTTCACGTCTGCATCACTAAATTTTACCTGTGGGCAAAAGAAAATTTAAATCGGTCTGGGTGAAAAGACAATGAAGTTAAAATTATTTCTGTTTTTTGTTTTCATCTGTTCTGGTGTTCAATCTTATCAATTTCAACATAGAATCGTTTTTTATGAGGGCAATCAAACTGACCCCTGCAGGGTTGACTCCATCGGCGTTGATTCGGTACGGTACCATTCGGTACGGTACCAACCTAAAGGTGCTGATATATTGTTCACCATTCCCATGGACAGTGTGTTGTACATCCACAATGGAGATGGGAAAATATTTTACGTTTCCGAAAAATTAAACAGATTCATACTGTCAAATGTGAGGAGAAGCGGACAGGTAACCCTGACCAACGGCAAAGTAGTATCTTTCGACAATATGGAAGAAGAACTCCGAATGTACCGGAACAAACTCTATTTCACGCCGAAAAGGAGTGAGGAACGAATCCCGATTTCAATTTTCAACATTCACAAACTGGAAATGGATTTTTCTCCCACGGCTGAATTTTCGGTGAGAAGAGGATTTTATGCAGGATTGGGTGGCTCGGTTTTTTACTATTTGACCCGGTTTAAGAGTACCAAACAATTTTTGGATTTTAATTTGTTATACGACCGTGCTTTTGATCTATATCCCAAAGCAGTGACGGTACTCCCGCTGTCAACAATCGGGTGGTTGGTTTACGACTTCTTTTTTGGTGAGCGTGAATTGGTGATTAATCCGTTGAGTGTAAAGCAGAAAAGATTATAGTTTGCTTTAAATATCCTAATATGTTTCCTTCACCACTTGAATCGTTTATACTTAAAGAAGTAAATGAATCTTTCCTCATTCTATTGTAGATTTTTGGTTGTGGAATTAGAAAAATACAAGAGAGTATGTTTATTTACAAAAAACTTAATTTCCCATGTTGGGCTTTTATTGTTAAAACACAAAGGAGCAATTCAATGAAAAAATACATAATCATTTTTGCACTGTTAGGTACCGTATTTGCTGTTGATTTCAGCAACGATGTTTCTCCTATCATTTATAAAAACTGTACAGGATGCCATCGCGTTGGTGAAATTGCTTCATTTCTCCCTTTAATGAGTTATGAAAACATCTATGACAACAGAGATTGGATTGCTTATGCCATTTCCGGTGACGGTTCCCGTCATGACAATCCAATTATGCCACCGTGGCCCCCGGATAGAGAATACAGTTCTATGGTGGGTGAAAGGTATTTGACAGAGAATGAACTGCATACTATTTTGCAGTGGATTGAAGACGGCGCTCCTCAGGGAAATCCTGATGATGAATATCCCATGCCGGAATGGCCTGAAGGATCCATGATTGGTGTACCGGATGTGGTCTATGAAATGGAAGAACCCACTTTTATTGAAGGAAATAATGAAGATTATTACCGCTGTTATGTCATTGAAGCAGGTTTTTCTGAGGATAAGGATATTGCTGCCGTTGAATTTCGTCCTGATAATTCGGAAGCTGTGCACCACGCGCTTATTATTGCCGTTCCACATGGAATGGCAGATGCACTGGATGAAGCCGACCCAGGTTACGGTTATGAATGTTATGGCGGGTTCGGCTTGCCAGTTTTCCCGGAATTCATTGGGGGCTATGCTCCGGGGTTTATTCCTACGGCTTTCCCCGAAGGGTTGGGCCAGGAACTTCCTGCAAATTCAGATTTAATTCTCCAGATGCACTATGCACCACTGAATACAGATCAGACTGATCAATCCTCATTTAATGTATTCTTTAAAGATGAACCGGTGGAAAGGTATGTCCAGGAACACTTGATAATTGATTATACTCTTGTACTTCCCCCTGAGCAAATCTCCACTGTCACCAATACGTTTACGGTTTACGAAGATGTCAGTCTTGTTTCAATATTACCTCACTGTCACTTGATTGGTCAATCATGGGAAATTTATGGGGCTACTCAGTCAAATGAGATCATTCCCATCCTAAAAATTCCTCAATGGGATTTTGACTGGCAATCTTTTTATTCACCTCAATTTATGCAGCGTATTCCTGCAGGTACTGTTATTACAGCAACATGTGTATATGATAATACCTCCAATAATCCCAACAATCCCAACGACCCTCCTCAATGGATGGGATGGGGTGAGGGAACCAATGATGAAATGTTTTTTGTTCCCATAAGATATGTGCCTTACCAGGAAGGTGACGAGAATATATTTCTCGGTTCTGATGAGGAAGCCCCCGTATTGCTTTCTCAATTAGATGGGTGGAATCTTATCGGACTTCCCCGGGAAGTAGAGGATCCTATCTATTCAGCATTATTTCCAGAAGCACTAACGGGTACTTTCTTATGATAATTCAGGTGGATACAATTCTGAGGAATTTTTTGTTACGGGAAAAGGATATTGGCTCCGATTTCCTTCAACTGGCCAATCTTACATATTCGGTGATCACTTCGATGAATTAACTATTTCTCTTTCTGAAGGATGGAATATCATTTCAGGAACATCACAGATCAGCGAAATTTTAGACCCGAATGGAATTATTGTTCCGGGAACACTTTATGAATACGATAATGGGTATATACAGGCAACATCCCTTATGCCGGGGAAGGGATATTGGGTGAGAACAACCAGCAACGGGGAAATCACTGTCCAGACTATGGATGGATTTGCCAGTGTATCTACCCCGAATGATGAATTGATTGGAAATTCCAATAAAATTACATTTACCAACAGCAAAGGACATTCAACACAATTGAATTTTGGCATTATTGTACCGGAAGAAGAAATAATTTTCTATTCACTTCCACCCACGCCACCGGCTGGTGGATTTGATATCCGGTTTGATGATGACCTGAGGCTAGGTGATGTGGGCAGTGAAATTTTCATTCAAAATAGCCATTGGCCTTTGAAAGTTGAAATCCAAAATAACAATGGATTGGTTTTAAGGGACGAGGAAAATGGGAAAGAATACAGCTTTGGTGAGAATGGTTTTGTTACCATAACCGAACCCACCGATAGACTGACATTGGCGAAAGGTACTTTGGTTCCGAACACGTTTGCATTGCATCAGAACTATCCAAATCCGTTTAACCCGGTAACGACCATCAGTTATGATCTTCCTGAAGTTTCAAATGTAAAATTATCTGTTTTTGATATAAATGGCAGGTTTGTTGAGACATTGGTAATTGGTAGAGTGGCAGCTGGTAAACATTCTGTTGAGTGGGACAGTAAAAATTCTCCAAGTGGTATTTACATTTACCGGTTAACTTTTCACCAGAAACAAATAACCAAAAAGATGGTGTTACTAAAGTAAGTTCAGTTTAAATAATATTTTCCAATCAACACCCGTTACTAAGTACTGTAGCGGGTGTTTTTTATTACTTGGATTCAAGTTATCAATTTCGATTTGACTAATACCATCTGTTTGATTATTGCCTTAATCTCTCTGAAGCAGTAAACTTGACCTTATGAAGGTCACTGTTTCACTTATATTATCATTGATCCTACTATTCGCCAACTCTCCTGATTTCATCAAATACTACAATTCTGAATCTGATTTTTTAAGCGGGATTGAAATTACGGATACATTGTTTCACCATGGTAATTATCTTAAAGTGCATACAGACGAAAGGGGGGAAATAACGAAAAAATATTACCATAATAAAAATAGCGAACTTGAAAAATATGAACTTTTTTATTACGACTCGACAACACAACAACTTCATAGAATAGATTATTTTGACGCCAATAATATGCTTGTAAAACAGTTCCGATTCGGTAAATATGAAAAATATTCCACCGAGTTCATTCACGATATTTACGGGCTTGATCATATCAGAGATTTCGGTGACAGAATGACTGAAATTGTTTTCAGGGAAGATGGTCAACCAGAACAGTACATATTTCGTGATGCCGATAAAATGATATATGGAAAAATCAGTTTTCTCTATGATGAAACTGGGATAAAAAGGCAGAAAGATTGGATAACATTACCCAAAGAAATAGTAAAATGGAGATTTCAGTACAACTACAATCAAGTAACAGAATTGACTGAACTGTTTGAATACGATTCTTTGCTGTTTCAGGTTAATCATATTTTTTTAACCGATGACGGTAGATCACCATTAATAACAGTAGATCATCCAACTGATTCATTGCACATCAACGGGACATCCTTAATCTATTCACTTTATGAAGATTTGGTTTATTGTGAAATGATCTGGGAAAGAATTGGCGGGAATTTAGATCCACATTCTCCCCATGTTTCAGTTTTGACTGAAAAGGAACGGAAAGCGGGAAAACATCACGGAATTCAGTTAACTGATTCACCCATTTTGACCAGTGGTTCGGTATATGATGTTACATTTAAGGGGGTAGGAAAGAGTGGGTATCCTGCGATTGATATTGGTATAAAAAATGTGGTATTTGATGATTCGCCGCCACATTATCGAATTATTTCAAACAAACATATTAATTCGCCTGAATTTAAATTACACTCCAATGAGTCCTTGGCATCAGCAAGCATTAAGTTTGAGACACTTGATACCGATATCGATACCATTACAAACAGAACATTAACTTTGGCTGCTGATGATAATTCTTCCATTAGTTTCACAGTTAATTTAGCAGATAAAATTAAGTTGGTTGATGGTGTTAAATATTCCATTGAATTTATTGGCTGGGACCATGCAGGGAATATGGGTGAAAGAATTATATTGGATGAAATCCACTATGATATCAGTCCACCATCAGTAAATATTGCTATTCCGGAAGAAAATGGATTTATTACAAACAGCCGGCTGAAATTCACTCTTTCTGAACCTGTTTCAGAAGGTTGGTTCAGGTGGAGTCAAACAGACTCTGTTGACATTTTAATCCTTGGGGAAGGTAAACTTCCTGAAAACACACTTAATTCTGGTACACATGAATTCTTATCTATTCCAGATTCATTATTTTTAGCAGACAGCGGTATCTTCGATGTAGAGGTGCGGGTGAAGGATTATTCAGGCAATGAATCTGTAACTGCCGCTGCTGGAAATTTAAAAATAGATAAAACACTACCCGTAATTAAAGTATATGAACCGGTTGCAGGAGATTACACAAATGAATTCAAATTCAGATATGAATTGAGTGAAGATTTTTCAATGGCTGTTATGGAGATAATCAGCATTGATTCGTCACAAAATTATTCAGAAAGACTGGGAAAAGATTTTTTAAAAAAGGCGAATTATGAGTTAGAAGTCTTTGCATTATTTTCTAAACTAACGGAAAATTTAGAATACAATGTGCAATTAATCGGGGCGGATTTAGCAGGGAATTTGTCGAATACTGTTTTAATTGAAAAAATTCAATTTGATACACAACAACCCATCGCAAATTTATTATCCCTCGATGATGGAATGACCATTGTAAATCCAGATTTATCTTACAGTTTAAGTGAAACACTCAACGAAGGAACGATTATTTGGCTATGGTCCGGAGGGGTAGAAGATCAACAATCTCCCCATGAAATCAATTTAACTGGAGAATTACTGCTTGAAGGGATCCATCCCGCACTGCCGATGGAACTCCTGCCGAAACTTCAGGATGGAACTCAATATACGGTTACATTTTTCGGTTCGGATTTCGCGGGGAATGCAGCCAAAAGTGTTACCAGAAATAATATCGTTTTTGATGTTTCTTCCCCCACTCTAACATTATCCTATCCCAAACCCAACAGTCTAATATCATCTCTTGAATTAACGTATACAAATAATGAGGATTTGAAAACCGGGAGTATCATTTGGGAATCGATAGAAGGTGAACCCGATCCGTCTTCGCCCCATACTGCCGTCTTGATTGGTAATGAACTATTGGAGGGAATTCACCAATCGTTAGTGTTAGCAGATTCTCCATCACTGATTGATGGAGCGGTGTATCAGGTAAAATTTAAAGGAGAAGATTTTGCAGGTAATTCATCCGAATCTGTAGAAGTTAACCATGTGTCTTTTGATAGGGGAAAACCTGAATTTGTTTTTCTTTTTCCACAAAATAATAACTTTATCAACCACTCTGAAATAAAATATCAATTGAGCGAAACGGTTGAATCGCTGGAGATTGTATGGGAAGAAATTTCCGGAAATCAGGATCCGTTGTCCCCCCGTGTTTTTAAGTTTCCGGAAACCCTTAAGAAATTTGACAAAGTTAATGTGGGAAAGGGACGGTATACAGACCAGCAAGTAACTATTATTGATATGACTGAAAATTCCTGTCTTTGCAAATTACCTGGGGGAATGAGGGTTTGGATCGATAAAGTAGATATTTCTTTAAGCCATCAATCGTTGAAAAAAGGTGAGCATTCATTGGAAATTGACGCAGAATTGAAGGACAATACGGCATACAGGATTTATGCAAAAGCAGTTGATAAAGCAGGGAATGAATCAGATATCATAAGTGTAGAAAATATCCAATTTGACCTAACCAAACCTGGAATTGATTTTTATTCTTTAAAGTCAAATTCCGTGATTTCAAGTAATAAAATAAGTTACAGACTATCTGAAAATCTTGAAGAGGGATATCTTACCTGGACATGGGTTGATGGAACTCCCGATGAGTTGGGTATAAGAGTTCAATTATTAACAGAACAGGAATTAACCAAAGGAGACCATTCATTTGTGATTCTCCAGGATTCAGTTGACCTCGTAAACGGCAGTGTCTATAACCTCTATTTTGAAGGATGGGATAAAGCAGGGAATTTGACTGATTTTATAGAAATTGAAGAAATAGTATTCGATGTATCCTCACCGGAAATCGTTGTTGAATATCCAATTTCAAAATCCATTGTAAATTCAGGTTTGGTAACCTATTCACTCAGCGAAAATTTTTCTTCAATGGAAATATTCTGGACTAAAACTGGTAGTAAAGTTGATCCTTTTTCACCACACAGAGTTGAATTAACTACCCGTGAATTATCAGAGGGAATTCATCAAGTACAACTTTCTGAGAGTTTTCCTCTGCAAGATAGTTCCTACTACACGCTCACGTTTACTGGTCTTGATTTAGGAGGGAATCCATCTGACACGGTAAGATTAGACAGCATCTATTATGATGTAACTCCACCTGCCGTAAATTTTATATATCCGGTTGAGGATTCTGTAATTGAGGATAAAATGTTGTCATTTTCCAATAATGAAAATCTGTCTGAATTATTTTTCAAATTTGAACGAATATCCGGATTGGAGGATAATTTATCACCACATCAATTTGAAATAGAAAAGGAGTACTTTGATTCGGGGACTCACGAGCAAGTAATGAAGGATGAATTGAAACGGTTGCGGGTGGGTACATCATACCAAATTTCAGGTCAAGGAAAAGACAGAGCAGGAAATATAACCAAAATTGAAAATGTGGATAATGTTGAAATTATTCGCAGTTTATTGGGGAACTGGATATATAAAGGAGTTTTACTGCAGGCAGTATGGAATTTCGGGGAAAATAATAATTTTTCACAGGGTGTATTAATGGGAAGCAGAATCAGTCAAAAAGAATCTGGAATATACACGGTAGATTTCACCAAAAAACCTTTCGAATTGGAGATTCACCTTGACTCCGGGGAAGACCAATATGCATGGTTTGAATTTACTGGTTCAGAATCCCTACGGGTTGTTGTATCGAAAAACCCTCTTGCATCATGGACAGATGGTGATATTATGGATTTTGAATATTCCACAGAAAATATTCCTTAGAAGTATGAAAATGACATCTGTTATTCAAAAATAATTATCTTAAATTCGCACCCGGTTTATCAAATAACATTTTAGAGGAATAGAAAATGGCTAAAGGAAAATCATTTGCAGAAAAAGCTGCAAAAGGCAAAAAAGACAAGCCCCAAAGTACAATGGTGAAGTATATAAACTCTGTTAAATCAGAGAAGACAGGACATTACCGTTTTCAGGAAACAATGCTGAAGGTTCCGGCAGGGATGAGCTTGGATGCTTATTTAAAGCAGTTGGAGGAAGAACCACTGGTCGTTCCGGAAGAGGAAGTCATCGAAGAAGTTGTTGAGGAAGAAACAGCCAGTGAATCTGAAGAAGCAGATTTGTTAGAAGAAAAAGGGGAAACTATTGAAACTTCTGAAACTGAACAACCACCTGAAGATACTACTGAAGAATCAACTGTAGCTGAATTACCGGCAGAGGAGGAAAGCCAGTCTGAGGAATCAATTGAGCAGTCATCGGAAGGTGAATCGATGGAAGAAGAACAACCTAAAGAAATAACTTCTGAAGTTGAAGAAGAAATGGAAGATACTACCGTAAGCTCTGAAGAAAAGGACAGTGAAGAAGTAAATACGGAAGAAGTATCAGCAGAAGATGCTCAGACTGAAGAAACGACTTCCAATGATGAAGTTGAACAGGAACAGCCATCGGGTGAAAGTGCTGAAGAAAAGGACAGTGAGGAAGTCAATACAGAAGCAGTATCAAAAGAAGAGGATCAATCTGAGGAAACGACCACCGATACAGTTCAAGAATCCGACGATAACTCTGACACCTCCGAGGAGAATGAGAACGAGAAAGCAGAATCAGAAGAATCTTCGGAAGGGACAGAAGATAGTCCAAAAGAAGATGCCTGAACCAAACTCAAATTTTATTCCAATTAACCGATTTAAATTGGAGAGGTGTCCGAGTGGCTGAAGGAGCACGCTTGGAAAGCGTGTAAACGGTTTCCCGTTTCGCGGGTTCAAATCCCGCCCTCTCCGCACTTTTATCTGCAAATAAAAATTAGTAAAATCAAAGACTCAATATCTTGATTCCAACAAGTTATCCGTTTTTTTTAATTACTTCAGAAGTTCACTGGACAAATAAATAGTTTTTAGTAAATTCATATCAATTAAATTAACATTGTTAGATATGAACAAACGCACACCTGAAATATTTTTTATAAAATCAGCATTCAACCGCGATCAAAATTCGGAGTAAAAATGAAAAAAACTTTTAAACTTTTTCTACTATTAACTCTTATATCTTTCACCGCAGTATCTGCTGCTGAAGAAATAGCCAGAGTCACAAAAACCCGAGGGTTAGTACAAATAAAACGACTGACAGAACCAACATTTCAGGATGTTTCGGTGGGTGGGTCTATTTTTTCCGGTGATGCAATAAAAGTGGGAAATCCCGGTTTTTGCATGGTGATTTACCTTGATGACAAAAGTGTATTAAAGATTCGTGAATCAACGCAGTTTCAATTTATTGATACTGAAAACACACGGACACTTGATATTGAATTCGGTAAAATATTGTCTGATGTTAAAAAGGATAAAAAGAAAGATTTCAGAGTGGAAACGCCAGTATCTGTTGGTAGTGTTAAAGGAACTCAATTCTGGACAGTTTCAAATAAATCCGGTTTCGATAAATTCTATGGGTTAGAGGGACAATTGGAGGTTTTTAATTCCGTTAGCGGTCAATCGGTAATGCTTGGGCCTGGGCAGATGACGTTGTCTACTGCAACAGGACAAATAATGACTTCACCTGCGAGTCCTGAGGAAATTCCCGATGATCCTGAGGCAGAAGATGAGGTAGAAGAACCCGAAGAGGAAGAAGTTGAAGAAGAAGAACCGGAAGAAGATCCACAGGAACCAGAGGAGCCGGAAGAACCCGAAGAGCCACAGGAACTCGAAGAACCCGAGGAGCCCGAAGAACCGGAAGAACTTGAAGAAATGCCGGAGGAAGAACCAATTCCTGAACCGGAACCTGAAGCTGATGGACCATTTAACTTTGGACTCGGTTTGGGATCAGTTACCATAGACGGAGTTCTTTACAACCAACTAGCACTTCGCCCTGAAATGAAATTCGGGAAACTGGGTATTGGTTTGGACTTGGTGGTCTATATTGACAGCGAAGGCAACATCCGCAAAGAAGAGTGGGATGACGTAACAGACATTGTAGACAAATTCCTTTATATCCGATGGGCTGAAAAAAAGGATCCATACTGGTTTAAACTTGGTGCGCTGGATGGTGTTACCCTCGGCTACGGCGGATTGCTGAATAGGTATTCCAATATGATGGAATTTCCATCTATTAGAAAAGTCGGTTTTAATGCTGGTGTAAACATTGCAAGAATCGGTGCTGAATTATTTGCAGCGAATGTAAAGGAATTAGCCAATGAAAATCCCGGAACTCTTATTGGCTTGAGAGGATCATATAGAATTTCAAAAGCATTGCCATTAAGAATTGGCGCTAATTTTGTCATGGATATGAACCAGTTTGGCGGATTAAGCGACGCTGATGAGGACTCCTATCCCGATATATTTGATGATTTTCCGGATAATGCGAATTTATGGAATGATACGGATGGTGACGGAATCCCTGATTTCGAAGGAGGTTCAAAGGAACCTGAGAGTGGTTGGGATATTGATGGCGATGGTGATAATATACTAGATTCAGATGAAGATTCTGAAAATGTTTCCCTAAAACCGACTCCATTTAGTATCCTGGACAATGAAGCAACCGCTACAGGGTTTGCATTTGATCTTGGTTATCCCATTTTGAATACTAAAGTAGTTGCTCTTGAGGTGTATACAGAATTTAATCAACTTGTTTTTCCGGCAGTGTCTTCAATTAACCGGGTGGAAAAAACAGGATCCGGAATTACTATTCCGGGATTGAGAGCCAATCTATTCAAGTTTCTGAATCTCAGTTTTGAATACAGAATCAAAGAGGGCTATTTTATTCCTCAATTCTTTGATCAGGCATATGATTTGAACCGCGTGATTGTAAGTTATGATGTCGATGGAAATGCGAGCGTGAATACCAAGGATATGTACATATTCAGTGATCCGTCATCCAAGGCAAGCACTGCCGGGTATTACGGTTCTGCAGGAGCAGATATTTTCGGTCTGGTTCAGTTTACAGCGTCTTACACAAGCATGAAAGCAAGCGATACAGAATTCAACAGCTTCTTTGCATTGCTATCAGCCAATACAGATAACATTCCAAAACTGAGCGCTGCATCTGCATACTATCAGCGGAATAATGACGAAAATCCCTTTGATTTTAAAAATCCGTCAGAGAATACAATTCTCGGTTACAGAATCGGCTATGAAGTGAGTAAAGGAGTGAGTCTGGTTTGGAATTTCCGTCAGTTTTACAGGGATGATGGATCTGGAAATAACGTTCTTGAACCGATCAAGCAGACGACCATCGAAACCGTGTTCAACTTTTGATCGTGCGAACAGTACTCAAATTTGACTCAAACAGAAAAGGATTCGAAAAAGCAGTGTATTTTCTATTAATTACTGCTGGCGCTTTGGTTCTATTTGGAATTTACTGGATTTTGCAATTTGTTAAAACCGGAGGTTAAATGAAAATTTCAATCGAATATTGCAATGTTTGAAACTATCTGCCGAATGCCGCCGGTCTGGCGAATGAACTTCTCGATAAATACGGTACAGATATCAAATCTCTGACACTCATTCCATCAGGTAGCGGTGTATTCGAAATTGAAAAAGATTCTGATCTGATTTTTTCTAAGAAGAAACTAGGTCGATTTCCCGATGATAATGAAATCATAAATCTCATTGAAGCTTCTTAAAACACTTTCAATCCTCACCATAATTTTCTTATTCCCCTGCAATGGAGAAACAGGGGAAGTAATCATTCTCGGTGCAAATGTCGGCAGCACAATTGACAGGGAAGAAAATGAAATTCTTGGCCTGTTTCCGGATGTTAAAGGGTTTAAGAGCGCTCAATTATTTGAAATTTCGCCATCAAAATATTCAATTAAAATTGAATACAAAGATGGCAGGAGTACAAAGATTTTAAGAAGAGTAATCGGGTGGAAAGTCTTATATGAATTAAAACAGAAAGCGGATTCACATCCAACAATTACGACTCAAATGAGGAAAGAATTGAATATTCAAAAAAGTCAGGAGCTGGCTGAACAAAATCTGGAAACGCTCCCATTTAAATCCTTTTGTAAAGTTAACCTAACAGATGGAAAGAAAATTCAAGGCAGATACATTGGTACCATACGGAACAATCTACAATTTCAGACATCTGTATCAAGAATATCGGTTAGGTTAGATGAGATTAATTCAGTGGTTTACAGGCCTGAAATCAGAGAAGCAGGAGTTGTAAAAAGTGTTATTTCCTACACATTAGGTTCTTTAACCGGTTTAGCAGTTGCTGAATTGTGGAATAGTCAATCTACTCCTGCAATAGACCAGACATGGAATAATCGTTTTACGGGAACAGTTCTCGGCCTTTTAACGGGGGGTGAATTGATTCAGACTATTGAAATTTTAACTTCACCGAAAAAGGAAGTTATTTTAAAAAGGAAAGATTTAAATTATCAGTAAGGAAAAATCAATATTCAGGAGAAAATAATGGCAGAAGAAATTCAGGAAAACGGTCAAAAAGATGAACAAAAAGAATTTCTTGTTTCAAAAATTGATGAATTGATCGAAGGGATTGGGTCCGGGTACAGCCAGGCGTTTCTCGAAGAATTGATCAATCGTTTGGAAAAGACGGTGGAGCACTTTCACGAAGAAGTCTCAGAACTTATTAATTCTTTGAAAGCTCAACATTCTGACCGGGAAGCAAAGTTAGAACAATTATTAAAGGGGGACGGTGAAACAACCAGCGTTGAAACAGAACCTGGTGAGTCACCGGAACAACCTACAGCTGCAGAGAGGGAAATGAGTGATTGGGAAAAAAGACTCGAGGAAAAGGTAACTGCGACTGGGGAGTCACCCTCTAAACCTGCTGAAGAGAAGCCGAAGGAAAAAAAAGAAAAGAAGGGTTTTTTCAGACGGAAGAAGAAATAAAAAAAGCAGCCGAAGCTGCTTTTTTTTTCAATATTATTTTAGACTTATCCCTTATTAAAAGTAAAAGTTTAGAGTCATCCTTGCAAATGAAGAACCAATTTTTGCTTTTGCTTCAAATTCAGTTGTTTCAGTTTCTGAATTATATCCATCATCATAATAATCATAGGTAAATTCATCACTCCAATTCCACAAAATAAAGTTGATTCCGAATTCACCACCTAATGAAAATTGGTCTCCAAAATAATACTCAGTTCCATATCCAATTGTTATTCCCATTAAGTCTAATGCATCCTTGATCTGATTTCTAGTGTCAGGATCTAATTCTTCTGTATCTCCATTTTCCGTTGTTTCTGCATGGACACTGGGAAATACGAGGAACATTTCACCTAGCAAATAAGATTTTAATTGATCTTTTTCTGAAAAAAAGAATTTTACACCAGCATGGGGCATGAATAATCTAAGATAAGCTTTAACTTCCATAGTAGACTCAGAAGTTTCACCATCATTTTCTTCAATATTTTTACTATCAAGATTTAATGAAAATCCTGAATAGTCCATTCCTACAAGTGTATGGATTGAACCCAATTTAAGTAAACCAACGTGAAAAGATTCGGTTGGTCCTCCAATTCTCACACCCATTGAAGGTTGACTGAATGAGTAGTTGGTCAGCAGGATTGAAATTAGTAACCCTATTGGTAATGTTTTCCTCATTGTTAATTCCTCCTTTTTTTATTATGTATAATTTTAATGTAATAATTCTTGAATTTCAATTAATTTGTTATTTCGTTAATTTGGATGGATGGAGTGATGTACACAACCCTTCTTGCAGGATGCTGTGCACAACACTCCAAGTTAATAAACAGAAAAATGTTCTATTCAGCAAATTAACTTAAATTGGTTAAATTTCATGATGAATTATGGGGCCGTAGCTCAGTTGGGAGAGCGCAGCGTTCGCAATGCTGAGGTCGAGGGT
>CAYXUG010000047.1:0-16744 GCA_964468655.1 uncultured bacterium
AAATACCCCCTTAGCTTTTTAGACCTTTTTGTCCCATAACATCTGACTGGTTACAATTTTCTGTATGCTGCAACCCATACAGATGGTGTAGAAGTTATCAATATTACGGATCCTGATAATCTCATACCAGTGACTTCTGTGCCAACGGAAAATGCGTGGGCAGTAAAAGTTTTCGGAGAACTTTTGTTTGTCGCTGATGGAGCTGGAGGATTAAAAATAATTGATATCAGTCAACCGTTAGATCCTTCAGTAATCGGAATGTCCCAAACATCCGGAACAGCAAAAGATGTTGCTATGGAACCATCAGGAAATTTTGTATTTGTGGCTGTGGGTGCAGGTGGTGTTGATATGATTAATGTCTCCGATCCAGCAAATCCGTATGTTGCGGTCAATTACAATACTACCGGCTATGCTTCCCGTGTAGCAGTAAGCGGAAATATTGTGGCAGTTTCTGATTGGGACGATGTTGAAGTCCTTCAGTGGGGTAATGATCCTTCTCTTACACTTGCAGGGTATAAAAACAGCGGTGGAAGAGTAATGGCGATTAACATGGTAGATGATGTTATTTTTTCAGCTGAATGGCGGTTTTTCAGAACATTCAGATTTGGAGAAATCGAAGATCCAGATATTGATCTTTCTAGGCGCGTCATTGATTTTCCCCATACCGAAATAGGTGAGTGTCGTGAATCAGTTTTGGAGGTAATGAATAACGGTTTATCCCAATTGATTATCAATAATGTATTCATTGATCATGAGGATTATTCTCTGAATATGCCGGTAGAATCAATATCACCGGGGGAATATATAGAAGCAGAAATAACCTATTGTGCTGCGAGTGAATCCGGTAATGCAGCATTTGGGATCAATACAAATGATCCCGATGAAAGTTTTGTGGAGGTAACTCTTGAGGGAAACTCAACTTGGGGTTTGGAGGCAGGAGAGGAAGCACCCGATTTTTCACTATCATCTGTGAATGGGTTTGGAAATATTACCTTGAGCGAACTTGAAGGACGTGTTGTTGTAATCGCTTTTTTTGCAAGTTGGTGACCAGTTTGCGCTCCGGAGTTTTCGGATTTAGAGTTTTCAATCTGGCAGGAATATCAGGATCAGGACATAATGGTTCTTGGCATTTCAAGTCATTCTATTAACACACTGGAGGATTTTATTGAAGATCAGGGTATTACCTTCCCAGTACTGCATGATAACAATGGTGTGTATGGGCAGTACAATATAACAGGCGGACAATCACCCTATCCAAGGGATTTTATAATTGACCAAAGTGGTATCATACAATATGCTGATACAGAATACGATCCCGGAACAATGATTAATGTCATTGAGTCATTGTTTGTAAATGAAATTGCAATTGAGGCCAATCATGATGAAGGATGGAATCTGGTGGGTTTGCCTCTTGAGGTGGATGATAATTCAGTGAATTCATTGTTTCCGGATGGGATATCGGGTACATTATTTTTATACGATGGAGCGTACCTGTCAGTTGATGAATTAGTACCCGGAATAGGTTACTGGCTTCGATTCAGCGAATTGGGTTCCAATACACTTATCGGCAATACTTTGAACAGTGTTATAGTTACACTATTTGAGGGGTGGAATTTGGTTTCGGGACCAAGCTTTACAGCAACCATTGATGATCCAAATGGTATAGTAATCTCAGGTACACTTTTTGGCTATAACGGTGCTTATATAAATGTTGATGAGCTTGAGCCGGGAAAAGGATATTGGATTCGAGCCAACACAGCGGGTACCATCACATTGGACGCATCATCGGGAGTCAGAAATTCAGTTATTGCTGGGTTTCCTTTGAATTCAAATGTAATCACATTTACAAATTCAGATGGATTCAGTTATGATTTGTATGCTGGTGCTCCATTTGATGAAGATGTATATCTGTCGAATTCACTTCCACCTGTACCTCCATCAGGAGGATTTGATATCAGGTTTGAGGGTGATTTGAAAGTAGCAGATGATGATGGTCAGATATTGATTCAGAACAGTCAATGGCCGTTGATCATGGTACTCAACCAGGCAGAATGGAACAGGGAACTTGGTTCAGAATCCTGGGTTCTGGAAGATGAGATTAGTGGTATTAAATATAATTTGAATGAAAACAGTGCAATTGAAATTCCTCAGCCCACGGACCGGCTCACGCTTTACAGAAGCAATTTGACACCGGAACACTTTGTGCTTTATCAGAATTATCCGAACCCGTTTAATCTGGTGACGACAATTCGTTTTGATCTTCCTGAGGTGTCTAATGTATCACTGATAGTTTACGACTTAATGGGAAGGGAAGTGGCGACATTGGTGAATGGTAAACTTGTGAGCGGTCATCATGAAATAATTTGGAACGGTAACAGAATTGCCAGCGGAATTTATGTGTATAAATTAACTTCCGGTAGCATACAACTCATCCGGAAAATGGTTTTGCTGAAATAAAAAGCATATAAAATATTATATCATTCCGGCTAAGGTATTGCGGAGTTGGAATGACTTCTTTTCTATATAAGTTCTTGCCAACTGCGATTCGGGGTCATTTGTTAATAAAAAATTTGCATGGATATACTGCTGGGAAATGGTTTAATTTCCTTCAATCCATCAAAGTTATTATATGGAGTTATGTTCGAAAATAAAGCATTTATAATCGTCAATCCAGAAGCAGGAGATGGGCTTGCAGCCAAAAGGTGGAAGAAATTTCAATTCCAACTTATAGAAAAAAACATACCATTTGAATTCTGTTTTACTGAATACCGAGACCACGCTACTGAAATAGTAAAAGGCGCCGTTCAAAAAGGTTTTACAAGGATCGGAACTTTCGGCGGAGATGGAACGGTAAATGAAGTTCTACAGGGAATTTTTGAAAATGACGAAGCGATCTCTCCTGAGTTGAAGTTGATTTACTTTCCTGCCGGAAGCAGCTGCGATTTCGAGAAAATTTTTTCTGAAAAGAAAGACCCTTTGGAAAAAATCCGGTCCGACAATTCAACTGCGATTGATGTATTTAAGGTAGAGTGCCGGGGATTTGACGGGATGCCTATATCAAGGTATATTATTAACAATTCAAGCATCGGTGTTATCAGTCTTGCCAATGAAAAATTCAATTCTGTCAGTGGTATATCAAAATCGATCAAACAGTGGAGTGTGGATGCCGGTGCTATTATTTGCGGAATTAAAGCGCTAATTGAAACTGAAGATTTTGAGTGTGAAGTTCAGTTAGATGATAACAAAATAAATGGACTCACCCTGAGTAATTTAACTGTCTTCAAAACACCCTACTTCGGCGGAGGAATGAATTATGGAATTGAAACACTACAAGATGATGGTTTAGTGACAGTAGCGTTTATTAATTCTACCTCCAAGCTGAAGTTGTTGAGCATGATTCCATCCCTTTACACCGGAAAGATTTTTAAAAGAAAAGCTGCCTGGAATAGACAGTGTAAAACAATCGAGATTAAAACAGACAAAAAAGTCATTGTTGAAACTGACGGTGAAAATATTGGTGTGACTCCCGCTAAATATACAATTCTGGAAAAGGCGCTGAATGTTGTGGTGTAATTTGAAACTTGGTGCTCAAGCGTAATGGTTAAGTTTGAAAACATACTCAAAAAATTTGGACGATTGAATCCCAAGCTTGTTTCCTTTTTGGAAAAGTGGTTGAGAAAACTGCCATCAGTGAAAACTGAAATTGACAAACAGACTGAAGAACTTTTAATAGTACTTGAGAAGGAGGTTAAACCATACAAAGACCAGTACAAATCATATACAAAACTTCCCGAAACGGGTCGTAATAAGGATGAAATTTTGGATGAAATAATGAGCATTAAATCTGCTGAGGAGTCCAGGTGGAAAGAGGGATTTATCTCGGGAGCGGTTTATCATGGCGATGATGACTATATCAATTTCCTGAATCAGGTGTATGCGATCCAGTCGCAGAGCAATCCACTACATTCCGATATTTTTCCCAGTGCCAGCAAGTTTGAATCTGAAGTCGTATCAATGACTGGAAACATGCTTGGGGCATCTGAAAATGAAAATGATATTTGTGGTACCGTAACCTCGGGAGGAACGGAAAGTATTCTGTTAGCGATGAAAACATACCGCGATTGGGCGAGAAGCGAAAAGAGAATCAGAAATCCTGAAATGGTTGTACCGGATACTGCCCATGCTGCTTTTGATAAAGCGGCACAATATTTCAACATTCGAATTAAGCGGATTTCTGTTGATTCCAAATTTTCGGCTAATGTGACTTTGATGCAAAGAGCTATCACAGGGAATACAATTGTGATTGTTGGGTCAGCTCCAACATTTCCCCACGGTGTAATTGATCCCATTAAAGAATTATCTGAAATTGCCCGTCAAAGAGGAATCGGTTTTCACGTTGATGCTTGTCTTGGCGGATTTTTTCTACCATGGGCAGCGAAACTAGGATACGATGTTCCTGAGTTTGATTTCCGGCTGCCGGGAGTGACCTCAATTTCAGCCGACACACACAAATTCGGATATGCCGCAAAAGGAACATCTGTTGTACTGTATCGGGAAGAAAATCTGCGGCATTATCAATATTTTACAGAAACGGAATGGCCCGGCGGACTCTATTTTTCACCAACCTTTGCAGGAAGCCGCCCTGGTGCATTGAGCGCTGTTTGCTGGGCTGCCCTGACTGCGTTGGGTAAGGACGGGTACCTGGAATCAACTCGAAAAATTCTGGAGACTGCAAAACAAATTAGGGAAGGTATTCAAACAATCTCAGAATTGAAAATACTTGGGAATCCATTGTGGGTGATTGCCTTTGCATCGGACTCACTCGATATTTACCAAATTATGGATGTAATGTCAGAAAAGGGATGGAATTTAAATGGATTGCATAAACCTTCCTGTGTGCATATTTGTGTTACTCTCCGTCACACTCAACCGGGCGTAGCAGAAAGATTTATAGGTGATCTCGCCCATGCTGTTCAAATGGTGAAAGAAAATCCTGAGAAAGAGGGACAGATGGCGCCGATTTACGGCATGGCTGCCAATCTACCATTGAGAGGAGTAGTGAGCGATTTACTGAAAAAATATCTCGATTTGTACTATAAGGTTTAATCAAGTAAATAATTAAAACGTAATACGTAATTATTTAATGGACAGCGTTTACGTTTTACATAATTACGATTTACGCATTACGTTTTAAATAATTAACTGAACTAGGTAATTTTATGGGATTGAATAGTATAAATAACCGAGCTGTCTTATTTGATCTCGACGGTGTTGTCATCGATTCAGAGCCCCTGTATCAGAAAGCAGAAATCCATTTGTTTCGGAACTATGGTGTGGAGTTAAATGAAGATGATAAAAAACTGTTCCGCGGCTGCTCGGAAGATACTTTTTACAAATTAGCATCTGAAAATTTTGGTATTCAGGAAAATAAAGAAAAATTAATTTCTGAAGTCCGAAAGTATCTGATTGAATCACTGGATGGTGACCTGAAATTCAAAGAGGGATTTGAATCGTTGATTTCAGAACTGAGCGGTTTATTCAAGCTCGGGTTAGTGACGGCAACACCCGGTGATATAGTCAATCAGATTGATTCAATGATTAACCTATCGTTATATTTTGAAAAAATTCTTACGGGAGATTCCGTTAAGGAAAATAAACCGCACCCGCAGCCGTATCTTACCATGATGGATTGGCTTAATGTTTCACCTGAAAACACGATTATAATTGAAGATTCCATTCAAGGAGTTCAATCTGCGGTAGCTTCGAACGCTCGTGTTATTGCTTTATCAGGAACGGTAGATAGACATGAATTGACTAAAGCGGATATTATCGTTGATAATATAGGAGAGATCAGTAAAAAGATGATTAATAATATGATGAAAGAGAATTGGTAATGAAAGTTCGATATTTAAAAAATAGTTTCATTTTAGGTGCTGTTTTTTGTCTACTCATTTTCATTGGGTGTGGTGAGCAAAAGAGAAGTGAGAACAAACAGGTTGAAATTTACACTCAGTTAAAAGTGCTGGATATTAATGTATGGTCCGGTCTCGATTATAAAGGATATTTATGGGTAGGTAGATATGAAACTGATACAGAATATAAAGCAAGATATCATTCATTGATTGAGAATATCACTACACTTGATCCGGATATTATTACAGTGCATGAAGCCAATAAACTCCCGAACTATATTTGTAACCTTGCAAATGATTTGGATATGGATGCAATTCACCATTTGGGTGTTGGTGGTGTTCGATTCGGACCGGTAGGATTGCCGTGGAATTTGAGAGAAGGCGATGCAATACTGGCAAAGAAAGACCTCAATTTGGAATTTGTAGATAGAGTTCAAATTTCAGGAGGATATGTTGGTAATTTTGCATCATTCCATTTTGAGGATGCCAATCAGGTTATTGCCGGCAGAGTGATACTGAATGATCAAATTTTATATATATTCACGACCCACTGGCATGCTTCTGTTCCTGATATCCCGGAGTATATTTCACTTACCGAAAAGGTATCCGCCGAATATGGATTCACTGAAACTGAACTGAATGAAGCATTAAAAACAATTCATGATGAAACTCGCTGGCGGGTCAGGGAAGCTGATGGAACCATTAATTTCGTTCAAAAAATTGCGGGAAATTTACCGTACTTGTTAACGGGTGATTTCAATTCTACGCCTGAAATGGAGGAACTTAAAAAAGTAACGATACTTGGACTGATTGACACCTATAGAGTTGTGAATCCATCCTCATCTGGATACACGTGGCATCCGGGGAAGAATTCAAATATTCTGAAATATTACAATACAAATAATGTTAGTAAAGGGGAAAATCTTTACGATTTGACTTATAATTACTTTGAAAAAGATTCTGTGAGAATTGATTACATATTTCTTCATCCTATTGATGATTTTCTCACAGTTTATTCATCTGACGTTTCATTAAATAAAAAAATCGGCAATATCCATCCCAGTGATCATTTTGGGGTATTTACGATTTTTAATGTGAGCGATTATAAAGAATAATTTTCGTTCCATCTTGGTAGTTATTTTTTTAACAACATTCTCCATTTAATTTTTGATTTTTTAGTGGATTATTATTAAACTTCCTTTACAGGTCAGACCTCTTATCACTTAAAAAGGAAAATATTATGACTGAAACTTTAACTATTCCTCTGAAACCGACCGATTTCGCGGAAGATAGAATAATTACAGCAATTCTTGACGGCACATTCCCGCCGGATCATGAACTGCCGAACCAGCATTTTCTTTCGGCTGAAATGGGAATCGCCAGACCTTCTCTCCGGGAAGCTCTTCAGCGCCTTGCCAGTGACGGCTGGATATCCATACAGCACGGTAAAACATCCAGAGTTAAGGATATCTGGACCGAAGGCGGATTGAATATTCTGGCAGGTCTCATAAAACATCCTGATCAGATGCCCTCCGATTTCATTTTAAAGCTGTTGGAAATCAGGTCGGTTATTGCTCCGGATTACGCTGGTCAAGCCATTGAAAAACATCAACGGGAAGTCCAAACTGTTTTTAAGGAGGGGATCATTCTGGATGATACGCCGAAAGAATTCGCCCAATTTGACTGGAAAATGCACCGGCATCTTGCCCTGCTGTCGGATAACTTTATTTATCCGCTTCTTCTGAACAGTTTTGCAGGTTTTTATGAAAATATGGCGCTGATTTATTATGAAGATGAAAACAGCAGGCAGGCATCCTTCAATTTCCATAAACAGCTTCATGATCTCATTCAGCAGGAACAGGATATTGTCAAAGTTAGAAAGGTATTTACCTCCGCAATGATTGACAGTATAGAAAACTGGAAAAATGCCGCTGGCGGCCAACAGAAAAACGGAGCCGAAAAATGAAACGATGGAACGGATGGGGAGATAGTGCTATCAACTTTGAGCTGACGGATTCTATTTTAGATTTGATTGGCACCATTTTCGGAGATATGACCCCCACACAGGATATGACTCCTGAAGACATTCTTACTGGAATTCCTGATTCACCCATTCCGGATTCACAGGGGTTAAATATAAATAAAACAGATCGGCTCAACCACTCCCGGGGACAAAGTTTTCCGGATTGGATTGCACTCCGGCATGGTAATATCAGGCACTTCCCTGATGCGGTTGCTTACCCGGAAAACCATGAAGATATTCAAAATGTCATTCAATATGCTGAAAAAAATAAGGCAGCCATAATTCCCTATGGTGGAGGGACATCTGTGTGCGGGCATATCAATCCCAGTTCTGGTCCTCAACCGGTGATTACACTGGATATGAGCAGAATGAATCAACTGCTTTTTCTGGACGAATTTAGCGGATTGGCAACATTCGGTGCCGGCATCACAGGAAAAGAATTGGAAAACGTGTTGAACAGCCGGAGTTGGACTTTAGGGCATTATCCCCAGTCGTTTGAACTCTCCACCCTTGGCGGATGGATTGCCACACGGTCATCCGGACATCAGTCATTGCATTATGGTAGAATTGAAGACATGTTTGCCGGCGGGAAGGTGGAAACAGGGCAAGGGACATTTAATCTGCTGGAATTCCCGGCAAGCGCAGCTGGACCGGATATGAAACAGCTCATCCTGGGTTCTGAAGGCAGATTCGGTGTGATCACTCGAGCCACCATGCGTGTACACAAATTGCCGGAATCGGAACGATTTTACGGTACGCTGTTCAAAAACTGGGATGCGGGTATGAACGCCGTGAAAGAAACTGTGCAGAGAAACACTCAACTTTCCATGATGCGCCTTAGCGATCCGGTGGAAACGGAGATTAATTTCAGGTTGTCAGGAAAGAAACAGGCGGAATTTCTCAAAGAACGGTTCCTGCCCCGATTTGGATTTGGAAATGAAACCAGCCTGCTTTTGTTCGGAATTACTGGAGATAAAAAAACGGTCCATCAAACAAGAAAAAAAGCCCGTTCTATTTTCCGCTCGCATGGCAGCAGTCCGCTGATTGAATATTTAGGAAAATCGTGGTATAGAAAGCGGTTTCACATTCCCTACGTCCGCAATGCGCTCTGGGACGCAGGGTTGGGACTGGACACTCTGGAAACCGCTGTGTCCTGGTCAAAAGTAAATGATATGACAGTAATGGTCAAAACAGCTATCGAATCCGCCATGGAGAAAATGAACCAGAGAGTGCTTGTATTTTTCCACTTGTCACATATTTATCCCGATGGTGCCAGCGTATATGTTACCTATCTGTTCAAACGATGTCAGAATCCTGATGAGCTACATTGCCGGTGGCAGGAAATGAAATCTGCCGCAAGTAAAACCATAGTTAAATTGGGTGGGACTATCAGCCATCAGCACGGCGTGGGAATTGATCATAAACCTTACCTTCAATCTGAAAAGGGTGTATTGGGAATTTCCGCTATCCGGGCAGCAAAAACTGTTTTTGATCCCAACTCCATCTTTAATCCCGGAAAACTGGTGGACTGAATGAATTCTCAAATTTGGGACAAGGAATGGCGTCAATCGGTCTGGACACAACTAGATAAGTCCTGGGATTTATTGATTATCGGTGGAGGAATCACCGGCGCCGGCATTTTGCGTGAAGCGGTTCGCAGTGGACTCAAATGCCTGTTGGTGGAGGAGAGGGATTTTGCCTCCGGTGCTTCCAGCCGTTCTTCCAAACTGGTACACGGCGGACTCCGTTACCTGAAAAACGGTCAGTTCAAAACGACTTTTGAATCTGTTCGGGAAAGGGAACGTCTCCAGAAAGAAGGGCGGGGACTCATCAAACAACTGGGATTTCTCCATGCTCATCTGCAATCTGACCGGCTGCCCGGCTGGATGTTTGGAGCGGGTTTATGTGTTTACGATATTCTTGCCGGTACCTGGCTTCACCGACATTACGATGAAATGGACATGCGGGAACTGTGCAGACCTTTAACCACTCCCAATCTCATTGACGGCTACCGTTTTTTCGATGCCATCACCGATGATGCCCGGCTGGTGATGCGGGTATTGAGAGAGGCATCCCGGGAAGGTGGGATTGCCCTGAATTACTGCCGGGCGGATAAACTTCTGAAAAAGCAGGATGGAACCATTTGCGGTGCAGTTCTTAATGACCGGTCCGGGTTGATTAATTATTCCGTGGAAGTGAAAGCCAGTATCGTCATTAATGCCACGGGTTCTCACTGTGATATTCTCCGGAAACAGGCAGGTGGCAATGCACGGCTCCGTCCCCTGCGTGGAAGTCATCTGGTAATCAAGCAGTACAGACTCCCCATTACTCGTGCTGTTTCTTTTGCCCACCCCTTTGACCAGCGCCCCATTTATGCACTTCCCTGGGAAAATGCAACTATTTTTGGTACCACGGATGTTGACCATCCGTCGGAAAATCTGGCTGATCCTGTTATTGATTCCGTGGAATGGGAATACCTGTTTGAAGGACTGAATGCTGTATTTCCAGAGCAGCGATTGAATGAACAGGATGTGATTTCAACTTTCTCAGGTATCCGACCGACTATAAACACGGAAACTACCAATCCGTCCAAAATATCGAGGGATTATGAAATTCATGAGAATAACGGCATGATTACGGTTAGCGGCGGCAAACTTACTACCTTTCGTTTGATGGCTTTGGATACCCTTAAAAGGATTGCAAAAAGAGGAATTCTTTCTGTCAAGATGGACCGAAGCCACCCTATATTGGATAAAACAGGAATTGACCAATTGGATGAAACCGATCTTACAGCGGCTGAAAAACTCAGGATTTGCGGACGGTATGGAAGAGATGCCCAATTTCTGTTTAAAAATGGAAAATCTGAGAGATTACCGGTCATTGAAACCACACCATTTCTATGGTCGGAACTAAAATGGGCAACCGCAAGCGAGGGAGCGGTTCACCTCGAGGATATTTTACTCAGACGGATTCGGATCGGTCTTCTTCTACCAAAGGGTGGAGAAAAATTTATGCAGCAAATTCGTGCCATCGTTCAACCGGAGATGGAATGGAATGATTCTCAATGGGATTCTGAAAGGTCGTCTTATATGCAACTGTGGAAGAAATATTACAGTCCGGCGGGGAGCAGTTAATTGGTTGCTGTTTTAGATTATATTAAAAATAAACAGAAACCCCTAAACATTGCTCATAGGGGTGGAATGGGATTATATCCCGAAAACACTTTACAGGCATTTCACGCTTCTTTGACAAAGCATCAAGTAGATATACTGGAAATGGATATCCAAATCACCCGCGATGGTAAAGCAGTTGTGTTTCATGATTCTAAACTTGATCGTACTACCAACGGTAAGGGAAGGGTCTGTGATCATTCTTACCAGGAAATTTCTCAACTCGATGCCGGTTACCGGTTTACAGACAAACCGGATATCTATCAATTCCGAGGTAAGGGGATCACAGTACCTCTTTTGGAAGATGTTTTAGAACAGTTCCCCACTACTTACCTGAATCTGGAATTAAAAGACCGGAGTGTTGATCTTATTTATGAAGTCAGGAGGGTTATAAATAAATTTGACGCGAAGGATCATATTATTGTCGGTTCGGAAAAATTTGTACAGAACAGGAAAATCCATCGTATAATTACAGATTGCTGCCATTATTTTTCCCAGGTTGATATTTATTGTTTTATATTGTGGTGGTTTACAGGTCTGAGTGATTATTACTGGGAAAAATTTAATGTGGTGGAGATCCCCTTAAAACGCCATGGTATAGTTGTGTACCCTCTACTTCAAAAAGCTGCAGAAGAAATGAATCTTCCCCTTTTTGTTTGGGGAGCCAATGATACACAATCAATAGAACGATTAAAAGCAGATAAGGTGGATGGTATCATTACAGACCACCCGGACTTGGTGTAGAATAAGTTTGTTTATGTCACTTCATATGAAAACATCATTCTTTCACCAGTTTTTAGTTGTCAGAATAAAATGTAAATATGTAAAACGTAATTAAGTAAAACAAAAATACGGTCTATCAAATAAGGGTTAAGTAAATCCTGCACAAAATTGGAACAAAAAACCAATAGTAAATTACAGTAAAGAATGTCTAAAATAACAAGATGATTAAAGTACACTACTCATACTTTCTATGAGTATTATTTTTCAACACCGGTCGGTGTTATTCAGAAAACCCTATTTTCTAACTTTTTGCTCCAGGCCCTGAGCCAACAGGATTATTTCACCCACAATCGACATATTAAAAAGATTCCTTCTTTTTGGTGCATTTTTTATTTGTACATGTTCGAATAATAATCAGAGGTCTTTTCAATTCACGTATGAGGTATCATTAGAACCTACAGACGGCAGGAAACTTGAAGTATGGCTGCCGATTCCTAAAAGTAATGAGGTACAAAAAATTCTTAATCTAAGTATTGAATCAAATATTAATTATGAGATTAAAACTGAAGAAAAGCATAAGAATAAATATGTTTATTTTTTGGCAGAAAATGGAATCCGCAAACGTGAGTCCCTCACTATCACAATTGATGTTCTACGATACGAACACAGTTTAACCAATTACCAAAATATAATAAATGAACAATATCTTGATGCGGGAACATTGGTCCCCACGGGTGGAATTTTTAATAATATTATTAATGGAAATAATTTAAGTTCAGCCAATATGCGCGAAGTTTATGATTATGTTCTGAATGGAATGCATTACGGAAAACCAAAATTAAAGGACAATTCTGACCCTTATTATTCTCAACTTCCACAACAGATTAAGAATGATGTTACAAAAGATGATGTGGTCGATTTTTACCTTAAGTCAACATCTGAAAATGGAAGTTATACATTCGGTAATGGTAACTCCATTTATGCCTGTGATATTGGGGTGGGGAACTGTACGGATTATCACTCATATTTTCTTTCACTCAGCAGAACATTGGATGTACCGGCAAGGTTTCACATGGGATTTCCAATCCCGGATGGTGATGTCGGTGAAATTGGCGGCTATCATTGCTGGGCGGATTATTACATTGAAGGAGAAGGGTGGACTCCTGTTGACATATCGGAAGCTGATAAGAATCCCAAAAGTGCGGATTATTTTTTTGGAACCTTAGATGATAATCGTATAGAATTTATGGTAGGGCGGGATTTTGAACTTGAAAACTACAATGGTGGTGCAGTGAATATATTTATTTACCCACTATTGGAGACTGATGATGAGAGATCATTTGCATTTACCAAAAAATTCAGCTTCCGGAATCTGTAATCTGAAACCTCAGATTCCATTTAATTTGAATTAAGTTTAAATTCAGTGCCGAAAACATGAATAAATAACTGAAAGGAACAATCATGAAAAAACTGTTACTTATGGGCTGTATATTCTCAACGCTAATGGCTGAAGGTAAAATAGGTGGTACTACTTTTATGGATTATACGTACGCTGATAGTGCATTATCATTCAACTTTAACAGGCAGTATTTCAGTTATGGAATAGATGTCTCGGAAAAAATAAAATTTAAATTTGTTCTCGATGTTGGTAGAACAGATAAAGGAACTTACTCTGATGTAAAAGATTCCGTGAATACCAGTGAAGATACCCGGCTTGTGGCATTTCTTAAAAAAGCTCAAATTGATTATACATGTTCCTTCGGAAAAACCAGTCTCGGATTAATCGGTAACAATACACTCAATGTTCAGGAAAAAAACTGGGGATACAGATTTCTTGAAAAATCAGCATTGGATAAGTATGGATTTTCCAATACAGCAGACCTTGGTGTGGAATTTTCAAACACTGTTGCGGACCTTCTTCATTTAAGTTTGCAAGTAGTTAATGGGGAAGGATATATAAAGCCGCAGGAAAATAAATACCATAAAGCTGCATTTAATGCAACTTTTGGTGATAAAAATTTAACCAAAAAGGATGGTTTTAATGGTGGTGTTGTTTTCACAACCGAACCATCCGATTCAACTACCAGTACAATGACAAGTTTTTTTGGAGGTTTTGCAGGATTTGGCTTACGAGTTGGTGGTGAATATGATACATTTAAAAAAGGTGATTTAACACGGGAACTTATATCTGCGAGTGTTAATTATGAGATTATAGATAAAGTAGATATTTTTACACGATTTGATTTTATTGATAATGATTCCAAGATGGAACCTGAAGGGGCTTTATATACTTTAGCTGGTTTTGTACTGAATTGCGGCAGCGGTTTATCAGTGGCCCCAAACATGAGAAAGACCATTTATGAAGGTGATGCAAAAAAATCAGAAACGGAATATAAGGTGAATTTTCAGTTTACATTTTAATTGTGCTGGAGAAATTAACGTGGGACACAAACCTACTCCACGCTGTGCGGCTACGGTAGATAAACTGTTAGAACCAGAATACAATAATATCAGTTAATTCATTTTCTTCCAGATTCAGATAACTTTATTATACTCCTGAATAAAGTAATCTGCCAGCATTCCCCAGCTGTCTATACCGTAATCATCCTTGAAACTGGAACGCAGAATAGAGAGGGCATTAATGTCGTAGATGTACCATTTTCCGCTTTTATCTGTTACATATTCAATACCCGCACATTCCAGTCTGGCTTCTACCACAATTTTTTCCACCGCACTGATAATATCCTTAGGTGGATTTCTAAACAGTTCAAATTCAATGCTATCTGAAGGAGTCGCGGCACAGTAACCCAATTCATCTGTCGTTTGGGTATATCTATCTTCATCGCACGTTTCTGAAGGACAGAGGTTGAATGAACCTTGTGTAACAACTTTCATAGCATAGATAACTTTGCCATTGATTGTTTCTACTCTGACAATATAATCTTCCGCGGGTTGAATAAATTCTTGTAAAACGACAAGGTTTTCGGATGGCATTTGAATTTGGTTTTTTTTAAGGGCACTCTGGAAGTGTTTTATTGAATCATACTTTTGAATTCCGGCACCGGAACCACCGCAATTGGGTTTGATGAGGATAGGAAAATTTAGTACATCTAAATATTTTCCCGCTTCGGATAAATTGTTTAACACAATCGTTCGGGGTTGGGAAATTCCCAGTTTATACAATAATGAAGATTGTTGAGCTTTGCTGGTTTCCAGCAGTACTGTATGTGAGCCATTTACAATTCTTGCACCAAGGGATTCCAAATGCAGGATAAAATCCAGGGTTAGTGTAAATGCTGCTTGGTGATTTCTTTTCAAGGCACTGGGGCTTAGCCGATTGATATAAAATGGTAGAATATCCTTATTCTGCGGATCATAAGAATAACATTTAATATCAATTTTCTCAAACTTAACACCTCTTTCTTTGAACGCAGTATATAGAGGTTCCAGCCAGTCGGGATGTTCGTCTAAAACTCCAATGGGGGGCTTAAGCATAGGATTGTTTCCCGCTTACTATGTTTTTTCGAAATATTCGATTGAATATAATTATCTGTAATTTCATGGTAATAAAATCTACCCTGAATTTTCCTATGATGGCAATATATACATTCTGGTCTGGTTCAAATCCCTAAATATATTTAGGCACGGTAAAGGATTCAATTTTACTATGTGAAAATCCAACCTTTAATCATTCTGTTGAATTACCTATATTTCAAGCTGAATACAAAAAAATTAATTAGGGGAATACAATGAAAGTCAATTTTCTGCATATAATTTATATTTCCGCCCAGCTCCTCTTCGGGCAGAATCTGTCTGATTCATACGAAGTCCACACGATGGACATCCAGTTTTATATGCCCGAGTCTAACATAGTGATAAATGAAATAAACTATCATCCTGCCGAAGATTTTGATTCCGGTGACTGGGTGGAATTATATAATTCAACTTCAGCAGCAATTGATATGAGTAGCTGGTCATTAAAAGATGAGGATGATGAGCACGTTTTTATCCTAGCTGAAAATACTTTTCTGGGTGCGGATCAATACATTGTTTTGTGCAGGGATATCATCTCTTTTTCAGCGCTGTTTCCACAGGTTGAAAATGTAGTAGGTGACTTCGATTTCGGATTAAGCGGTGGAGGAGAACTCATCAGATTATTTGATTCCAACAGGTCATTGATTGATACTGTCCATTATGACGATGATCCCCCTTGGCCTGAAGAGCCCGATGGTAACGGTCCCACACTCGAATTGATAAATCCGTCCTTGGATAATGCGCTGGCAACAAATTGGGTAGCGTCAGAAGAGCACGGCACGCCGGGGAGTGTGAATACCGGCTTTGTATCAATCAATGATCAATCTTCTTTAATTCCCAGCGAATTAACACTCTTTCAGAATTATCCCAATCCGTTTAATGCCACTACAACAATTAATTTTACAATTCCATCTGTAGAGACGTTGCATGCAACGTCTCTACTTCAGATATTTGACATTATCGGTAGATTAGTGGAAACATTGGTGAGTGGTGAACTGGTTGCAGGTAAACATTCCGTTGTATGGGATGCATCTAATATTGCCAGTGGTGTCTATTTTTATTCGATACAAACTGAAAATAATGTTCAAACCAGAAAGATGATTTTACTGAAATGAAGAAAATTAATTATCTGACTGTATTTTCAATTATTTTAGTTGTTCTTTTTACCGCTTGCCAAAAAGACCCGGACTCACTTAACGGTGATACCCCGGATGAGCCATTCGAATGCCCTGATGGTTACCACATCTGCGGCTCAGATTCTACAGACTGCTGTCTCGATACCACTAGCCATAACTTTGTGTGGGAGGTGGATACGTTAGGTGGGTATATGTACGTCGTCAAATGATATGGTACAGATTCATCTAAATTTAAAGTGATACTTT
>CAYXUG010000048.1:0-16729 GCA_964468655.1 uncultured bacterium
CATGGCTTCTTTAACTCCCAAAACTGTAAACCATGTCTATGGTAAGACACTGTTGGAATTTAATTTCTGGTATATCTGAACCAGTAAATGAATATCAGATAATTGATCCATATGATATAGTAATTGATAACACCTTATACACTTACAATGGTGTTTATTTACCAACAGAAATTATTGAACCCGGCAGAGGTTATTGGATTAGATCAAATTCTCCAGGTCAGGTTAGTATTAAAAGTGACGTTTCCATTCAACAGGAGGATATCTTTGTTGATAGAACTGAAAATGCGCATTGTTTGAAATTCAAAAATGCTCTTGATAAACAATGTAATCTTTATTTTGGAATAAATTTAGATGAAGACGAAATAGTACACTATACGCTCCCACCTATACCTGATTTTGTTGGTGGGTTATTTGATGTTAGATTTACGCAGGATAAAAAATTAACCAATGGAAATGATATATTAACAATAATAAATGATGCATGGCCGCTTACAGTTAGCTGGGATGATGATTTAAGTAATGAAGATGTACAATGGCTAATTGAAATCCTCGATGATTTAGGTAGAACTTCTGGAGTAGATCAGTCAACATTTCAAACTTATGTTTTAAATTCTACTTCAAAAATTACATTCCAAACACCCATTGAAAGAATAAGGTTGTCTAAGAAAACTGTAAGTGAAATTCCCAATTCCTTTTCTTTACACCCAAACTATCCCAATCCATTCAATCCTACCACCACTCTCCGTTACGACATTCCTACAGATTCAAAAGTTCAGTTAATCATTTACGATATACTTGGTAGAGAAGTCGTTACACTTCTGAAGGAGATTAAACCAGCCGGCTTTCAACAAACTGTTTGGGAAGGGAAAGATAACTTAGGCAATTCGGTTAGTAGCGGTGTTTATATTTACTGCATATCTGCAGGTAGTTTTCAAAGTACTCAAAAGATGGTTTTGTTGAGATAATCATCTTTACTTTCCATCTTCTTTAAATCATCATAACTTTATATCCTAAAATCATAATGCCTGCGTTTCCTGAGTCGATGGTATCCTATCTCCTGTGGAGTGAAGAAACCTTCTGCATAGTCGAGCCCCCACGCCCACTCCCCAAATGACGGACCTTACTCCATGCTAAAATTTTCATATCTCAGAATTGCTCTCCTTGGGTTGGGCTTCTTTGGGGTATCGGGGATATGGTCCGTTTACAATCAGCTTGTTCCTCCCATTCTTAACGGCTTCATTGCAAGCGCTGCGGTGATCGGACTAATCATGGCAGTGGATAACATACTTGCTATTCTTCTGCAGCCGTGGATAGGCGTCATCAGCGATGGTATGTGGACGAAGATTGGGCGAAGGATGCCGTTCGTAGTAGTGGGTGGCCCCGCGGCGGCACTGCTCTTTGGGCTCATTCCTTTCCTACCCACGCTGGTGTCTCTGATGGGCGTGATCATAATCATGAATGTGGCAATGGCATCCTTCAGAACTCCCGTAATTGCTCTGATGCCTGACATCACACCACCAGAACACCGGACCCGAGCAAACGGCATCATAAACATGATGGGAGGCATTGGAAGTATTATTGCCTATGGGATGATCGCCCTTCTGCCTGCTTCAGATAACACGACTCCCTTCATTGCTATGGCGGGTGTGCTGATACTGAGCGTGGGAATTCTGTATGGATCAATCAATGAGCCGCGTACGCGAATCAGTCCCGAAAGGACGGTGCAGGAGAAGCGAAGACTTTCAGAATCACTTGTCCTTCCCCTTAGAACACTGAAACAGCTTTTCACAGGGCATCACGGTTCCCTCGTCTATGTCTTTTTCGCGCTCTTTGCCTGGTTTTTCGCTTTTAATACTGTAGAGACATTCATATCTCTCTACGGGAAGCACCAATTGGGTGTACCGCCTAAGGTCACTGCTGGCGTCATCAACTTTTTTCTGATAACTTTCATTGCCTTTTCCTATCCGGCGGGATGGATTGCATGGAAGATCGGGAGGAAAAAGACGATCCTCACGGGTCTTGCGGCGCTGACTGTACTTTTCACTCTAATGTCCTTTTCCACGAATATCACAACGCTGAAAATCATTATGGCATTCGCCGGAATCTGCTGGGCACTTATCAATATCAATTCACTCCCACTTATTTTCGATGCCATTGATCAACGGGATCTTGGAAAATTTACAGGACTCTACTACTTTTTCAGCCAACTGTCAGCTTCTGTCGCTCCTCCTGTCGTTGGTCAGATTGTTGATTGGACCTCATGGCAGGCGATGTTCATTGTCGTTCCTATCGGTTCTGCCATCGCCTTTCTGCTTATGTTGAAGGTAGATATGGGAGAATTACGACAAAGAGAATTCCGCTACGAGGTGCCTGATTTTGACTAAAAGGAGTCACCTTCCGCCAAGTGGCGCTAAGTTATGATCACTGTAACTTGATCTACGAGACCACACCATTTGCAACGGACTTGATTCTATCCGCGATCGGGCTCTACTGAGGTAATCAACTTTACTTTCCATTTTCTTTAAATCATCATAACTTTATATCCTAAATTCAAAGGTTAAGTTATGTCATTCCGTAAAGAAAAAGATTCTATGGGTGAAATGAAAATCCCTTCAGAAAAATACTGGGGCGCCCAGACACAGCGTTCGCTGGAGAACTTCAAAATTGGTGATGAACACTTCCCGAGGGAATTCATTAAGGCATACGGTATTATCAAACAGACAGCCGCGGAGGTGAACGCCGGATTCGGTGTCCTTGACAGCAAACTTGCAGATTTGATCGTCAAGGCAGCGCAGGAAGTTATTGATGGTAAACTGGACGGCCACTTTCCGCTGGTGGTCTGGCAGACAGGCAGTGGCACGCAGACAAACATGAATGTGAATGAAGTCATCGCCAACCGCGCCATTGAGCTTGCAGGCGGTGAACTGGGGAGTAAAGATCCCATCCATCCCAACGACCATGTGAACAAGTCCCAATCCACCAATGATACATTCCCCACAGCAGTCAATGTTGCATCAGCGACAGAAATCAATGAGCAACTTTTACTGAAATTATCTGCTTTGAGGGATGTATTATCTAAAAAAGCGAAAGAATTTGATTCCATCCTAAAACTCGGTAGAACGCATTTAATGGATGCTACTCCACTCACATTAGGGCAGGAATTTTCCGGATACGCTTCCCAACTGGACCACGCCATCAAAGCTTTGGAGTCGGGGCTTCCCCATTTGTATGAGCTTGCCATGGGCGGTACTGCAGTGGGCACAGGACTCAACTCTCCCGCAGGATTTGCGGAAAAATCAGCAGAAAAAATTGCGGAAAAAACAGGATTTCCATTTTGTACGGCAGAAAACAAGTTTGAAGCAATGGGCGGTCACGATGCAGCGGTAGAAATGTCCGGGGCTCTATCCACTTTAGCTGTGGCTTTGAATAAAATTGCCAATGATATCCGCTGGCTTGGGAGCGGCCCCCGAGGTGGGTTGGGAGAAATCATCCTTCCCTCAAACGAGCCGGGATCTTCTATCATGCCGGGAAAAGTAAATCCCACCCAATGCGAAGCAGTAACCATGGTAGCGGCGCAAGTTATGGGGAACGACACGGCACTCAAAATCGCCTGTTCATCCGGTAATTTTGAACTGAACGTGTACCGTCCTGTTATTGCGTTTACTCTGCTTCAGTCAATTCGATTGTTGGGAGATGTTTGTGAATCATTCAATAAAAACTGTGCGATGGGAATTGAACCGAATCTTCCCGGGATTGATAAAAACCTGGAAAATTCACTCATGCTGGTAACAGCACTCACACCTCACATCGGTTATGATAAAGCAGCGGAAGTGGCTAAAAAAGCGCACGCAGAAAATGCCACACTCAAAGATACAATTGTTGAATTGGGGTATATGTCTGCTGAAGAGTTTGATGAAAAAGTAAAACCGGAAGATATGGTTTCACCCAAATAGATTTTTTTAATTTCATTTTTTTTACCCTCACCTTTATCCTCTCCAATTAAGAGAGAGGAAATTTTATCCCGAGTTCAAGGTTAAGTTTTTCATTACAACTTCTTAAATCTAAAATCATTTATCCCTCGTAATAAAATGTTGAGGGGTGAATCGATATTCGATGTTTAATTTTTCTGATCGCTCACTTTTCCCCTGCTCCTTGTTCCAATAATCATCCACCCTCACCTTAGTTCTCTCCCGTCAAGGGAGAGGAAATATAAGGAAATAGTCGGGATTTAATAATTGCTCGTTAATTCTTCTCCCTCTTAACGGGGAAGAAAGGGATAGAGGGGGAGTAAAACCCTATTTTGAGGTGGTTGCGCCCACGAAAGTATTTGGAACAAACTTTAGAATAGAATTATTGAAGCGTAAGAAAACTGTTTCTAATTTAGTATTGATTTTAAAATGATTAAAACCAAATACAAGCGCTTTTGAATTTACATGTCATCAGGTAAGCAAACCTCTTCCGGATTGTCCCGGATATTTGTCCGTGTACTCGTTCTTTTAATGATATGCGGATTTGTGGGAATTATCTATATCAAAATTCTGTCCCGGAATCTCCCATCATTGGAACAACTTGAAAATTTTGATCCCGATCTCGTCACTCGTATTTATTCCGCTGATGATGTACTTTTGAAGGAACTCTACACACAGCGCCGCGTGTTCGTACCTCTTGAAAAAATCCCGCACCACATGGTAGATGCTGTCATTTCATCGGAGGATCATCGGTTCAATAAACACTGGGGAATTTCCCTTCGGGATGTTGCGAGAGCAGTGATTATCAATCTGGCAACATTGAGTTACCGCCAGGGATTCAGTTCCATCACCCAGCAGCTTGCCCGGAATCTGTATGATACTATCGGTTTCAAAAAGACCATCACCCGAAAAATCAAGGAAGGCATCACCGCTGTCCAGATTGAAAAAACCTATACCAAAGATGAAATACTGGAAATGTATCTCAATTCGGTTCACTTCGGGCACGGGACGTACGGAGTTCAGGCAGCTTCAAAGCGGTATTTTGATAAAGATGCATGGCAATTGACACTTAATGAATCAGCACTTCTGGTAGGACTTCTCCCTGCCCCTGCGCATTACAGTCCTATCAATTACCCAGACAAAGCTACACATAGAAGGAATGTGGTTTTAAGGTTAATGAATGACCATGGAAAAATCACAGCATCCGCTTTGAAGGAAGCTCACGCATTATCTCTGCAGGTAAAAGAGAATAGAGACCAGCGAGGAATTGCCCCTTATTTCTCAGAGCATATCAGACGAATTCTTGAGCAGGAGGACAAGGAACTGGGAATTGATATTTATCGTGACGGACTGGAGATTTATACAACACTTGACAGCAGAATGCAAAAGGCGGCTGAAGATGCAATTTTAAAGACAATTAAAGATAATCAAAAAGAATTGAACAAACGGTTTTACAGTGACAGTGAGGAATTTGAAGAGCTGGTTTACCTGTCGATCTATCCTGAAGATTCCGTAAAAATGATGCTTGAAGGTGAGCTTCCGCTGTATGAAGATTTGAGAGATGTACTTCTGGTTCAGTCAGCGCTTGTAGCGATTGACCCGTCCAATGGTCACATCAAGGCGATGGTGGGAGGGCGTCCTGATTACCACGACCAGTTCAACAGGGCCACACAGGCAAAACGCCAGCCGGGATCGGTATTCAAGCCGTTTATTTATTCCACAGCCATTGATAACGGATATCCTGTCACGAAACAGCTACTTAATCAGCCGGTTGCGATAAATGTTCAAAATGCAGTTGGTGAGTGGACAAAATGGATGCCGAGAAATTATGATTATTCCACCGGCGGACTCACAACCCTCCGTGATGGACTTCGGAGATCGCTGAATTTAATTTCCGTCCGACTAGTTCAGGAATTGGTCCCGCCGGAGGTCGTGGTTCGAATGGCAAAAAGGATGCATATTACCACTCCCATTAGAGCCGTGGATGCTATTGCTCTTGGCACATCTGAGGTGATTCCCCTTGAAATAACATCTGCATACGCCACGTTTTCCAACAGGGGGGTCTGGTGCAAGCCCCTTGCCATTACCAAAATTGTTGACCGGTTCGGCACTACCATCAAGGAATACTACCCGGATCAGGAGGAAGTCCTCAGTGAAGATACGGCTTATATGATGACAAATTTGCTTCAGACGGTTATGGATCGGGGAACAGGCGGGAGTGTCCGGTGGAAGTACAGATTTAATGAACCGGCAGGCGGGAAAACGGGAACAACCCAGGGATGGAATGACGCCTGGTTTGTGGGCTTTACACCGCACTTAGTGGCGGGAGTGTGGTTTGGAATTGATGATCCCAGAGTGAGTTTAGGGGAAAAACAGGACGGCAGCCGCGCCGCCCTTCCCGCATGGGCACGATTTATGAAAGCAGTCTACGATACTCTGCAGCTTCCCCATAAAGATTTTGAAGTACCATCCGGAGTTAAAAAATTCAAAATTTGTCAGCAGTCCAAAGATTTACCAACTTCCCTTTGCCCAATTGAGGATGAATTATTCATTGAAAAATATCCCCCTGTCAATATGTGCAAAATCCATAAAACATCCTCCACGCTGAGAAGAAATCAGCGTGATCGTTCTAATTATTAATCCAACTCACCTAATATTATTTCAGGAGGCGTGGTGTTTGTCTCGTTGATTTGAATATGCCGGATGAGTGTGCCGGAAACTGATTCAACTTTTGATTCATTATTGCCAAAGCAAACGGCAATAGTGTCGCCGGTTTGAACCGGATCGCCTAACTTTTTTATAAAACGTATTCCTCCCGAATTATCCACTATTCTGTTTTCAGTATCACTATATATGGTCAGTGAATTTACCAGTTTTCCTAATGAGAGTGTATCCATGTGTGTGATGAAGCCGTCTCCTGTTGCGGATATTTCCTTTTTGAATTTTGGCTGATGCAGTGAATCAATATCATCCAGAGCGGTTGAATCGCCGCTGTGCCGTTCAACCATTTCCTTAAGTTTATTTAATGCGCTGCCGTTTAGTATGAGATTTTTCTGAAGCTCCAATCCATCCTCTTTTGAATCAGTTTTCCCGGACTGGATGAGAAGGTGATTTCCCAACTCATAGACGACTTCCATTAAATCATCAGGGCCATTTCCTTTAAGGCAGTAAACGGCTTCCTTTACTTCATTCCAGAGTCCTGCTTCGCGCCCTAACGGCTGGTTCATATTGGTAAAAATGACATCAGTCTTAATACCGAAGTGTTTTCCGATTTCAATCATTTTTTGACCAAGCTCACGTGCTTCTTCTATTGTCTGCATAAATGCACCATTTCCAACTTTAATATCCAGTACCAAACCTTCAATTCCTTCGGCAATTTTTTTGCTCATAATGCTTCCGCAAATAAGCGGGACAGATTTGACAGTATTTGTTCTATCCCTCAGGGCATACATTTTTTTGTCAGCAGGACAGATGTCATCTGTTTGCCCAACCATGCTGATGCCAACCTTTTCAACAACTTCTAGGAATTTTTTGATAGACAAATCTGTCCGATAACCGGGGATTGATTCCAGTTTATCCAGTGTACCGCCGGTGTGCCCTAAACTTCTCCCTGAAATCATGGGAATGACGAGTCCCGCCGCCGCCATGAGCGGTCCCAAAATGAGAGACACTTTATCTCCCACACCGCCGGTGCTGTGCTTGTCGCACTTGAATCGGTTGATATGGGATAAACCCATTTTCGAACCGGAAGACACCATTGCCTCAACAACAGCGAAAGTTTCTTCATGGGACATTCCGTGTTCGCACACTGCTTTCAGCCAGCTTGTCATTTCAGCGTCATCAATCTGCCCTTCGCTGTAATGGTGGATGAGTGTAATTATTTCTTCCGGTGACTGGTTTATACCCAGCACTTTGGCATTTATAAGTGAATGATTCATTGCTTTGCGGTGTCATCCTTATCCTTGCGCCGGAACGGAAGGGAGAGAATTTTCTGCTCCTTAGTTGTTATGACAGACAGAATGATTCCCACCGAACCCAAAAGAACATTAGGTGTCCACATGGCGATAATAGGGGACAATAGATTTCTGTCAGCCAGTTCTTCTCCGCCGATGAGGAAAATCCAATAAATCAGGAAGAAACCGAAACTGAATGAAATGGATGTAACCAAACTTCCTTTTCTTGCCATAATCCCAAGCGGTGCGCCAATAAGGATAAAAACAATGCAGGCAACGGGAATGGAGAATTTTTTATGTTTTTCTACTCTTAAACGGTTTATGTTTTTCTCGTACCCCACGAACTGTTGGTAATCGCTGGATAAACGCTGGCTAAGTATTTTCAAGGTGCGCTTTTTATTTTTCACCTGTTTTGATGTGAGTGTTGTATCCTGGATTAATTTTTCACCGTACAGATCAATTAATTCTTTAGCGCTTTTATGGTCTTTTGGGACTTCATCCAGTTCAAATTCCTTTTCTATTTTTTTTCTGATTCTTTTCAAAATTTCTCCCTGTTTTTGGCGGTACGATTCTATTTTATCGTTAATCATGGGAACCGTCATGTCTCTGTCACCTCTTGATGGATTGGAACTACTTTTGAGCATGAGGTCCTCAGCAGGTATTACAATCTGATGTTTTTCAAAAATAATTCGCCGGTAGTTCTGAAGATTCTGTGTATCCAATTCATGGATTTCACCATCAAAAAGCGTTAATAGAATGGCATCCTTCAGAGTTGAAAAAGTCCCTTCTTTGGCGTTGATTGAAGTCTGTGTTTTTGTCTGTTCCTTGCTGTAAATCCTGACGTCCTGATATTTTCCGTCTTTTTTGTCTTTTACAATGAGACTGTATTTTGGGAGTTCATCAATAAAGTATCCCGGTTCAATATTCAGGTCCGGGCGCTTCCGGTAAATGTCCCGATAGAGTTTTCGAGTTTTATGGTTCATTTCCGGCAGGATGAAATTGTTGAAATAGACAAGGGGACCCGCGATGACAAAACTGAAAATGAGCGCAGGTAGTAAAATTTTGGGAAAGCTGACTCCGGATGAACGGAGTGCGGTGACTTCATTATCCTCCGAGAGACGTCCAAACGCCATGAGTGTGGCAATGAGAACAGCCATTGGGATAGCAAGAGACAGTACCCATCCCATGTTCAGGAAAAGATATTCCAGCATAATAGACAAGGGCAATCCCTTGCCTAACAGACGGTCAATGGCTCTCAGGAAAAAATTGGTAAATAAAAGAAAAATGAGGATTAACAGCGCGTACGCAAAGGGAATAAAATGTTCTTTCAGGATATAGCGGGTGAGCAATTTCATATTGCGAAACTACATCAAATGTGTGATTGGTTACAAGAGTGAGGTTATGATTTGCCACGAAGATACGAAAACACAAAGAAAACAAAAAATAATTAATATCCAATATCGAACATTCAATATCGAATTTCGAACACCGAATGTCGAATTTTAAAGTTAAATGCCCAATGTAAATATCAAATTGTCCACAGGTCGAATCCACAGAGCACAGGCCTCCTTCGGAGAACCTGCGGTGACTCGCCTATCGGCTGAGATCCTGTGGAAATATCGATTAACGATTTAAGAAATGACGGGCAAACCAGGGGGACACGGTGATAAAAATTAAGATGTTCTGCCTAAAATCTTCTCCCCTATTGGGGGAGATTTAGAGGGGGATTTTAATCAATCTTAAATTACCAATTTTCAATCCCCAATCCAAAATCACAAATCATCAATAAAAAAAGGGTGAGGGAGGGGACTTGAACCCCCGACCACCAGGGCCACAACCTGGAGCTCTAACCTGCTGAGCTACCCCCACCATATTCTATTTCAAAAGACAAAATTTAATATGGGATTGCACTATTATCCTAAAAGAGACTTGATTTAAAACGGAAAAATTAAATATTATCCTGTGGCATTGGCAATAATTGCCGAAACCAGGTTGATGACATCCACAATTGATACTTCGCCATCCTGATTATAGTCCGAAATCAAATGTTCACACTTCGAAAAATCCTGGGGTGATGTGATAATACTGATAACGCTGATAATATCGAGTATATCCAAATAACCGTCATTGTTTGCATCCCCGGCTGACCACGGTCCCTCGCAGACTGACTTGAATAAAATCAGCTGAACGCTCATGTGATAAATGGGCTGGTAGTTATTGCAGTCCCCGAATACGCAGCAGGGAGACTGTCCCGTGCAGTCGGGGTTGTCAGGCCGGCAGCAGTTTTCATAGTCCTGGAGATTGTAATCAAATTCCATTGTGTCACCAGTGGTCAGAGCTGACATGATGTCAATATCTTCAGGATAGACAGCATCTCCCGGGCACCATCCCGCCCGGTTGTACGTCCACGTTCCGCCCTGAGGACTGCATTCATTCTGGGCGCAGTCGTACCGCCACAACAGCCAAGTATAGGAAAAATCATCTGCTTCCACGGTATGGTTCAGTTGAGAAAATTCCGCTGCGTTCAGCGTGTTGCCTTGGCCATGCCCTGTGGTCACAACTCTCACATAAGCAGAATCTACATCCGGTTCAATGTAAACATTTTTGGGATATAGGAAATTTTCCACAGGATAGTTTGGATTCCCGATTAACAAATATCCGGTTTTGTACAGATTCACAATATCATAAGGCACCAATTCCGTTACGCCTGTTGTATAAACAAAATCAATAGTCACAAGCCATCCTCGATCTCCGCCAATCCAGCTTTCGATAAACAAACTGAGGACAACACTGTCCTGCAGCATTGCCTGATAATCTGTTACATCCAATGACCACGCGCAGGTGCCGGGATAATTCCCGCCGGTAATGTCGTAGGGAGTGATAAACCTCCCCAATTCAAAATATTCCGTAATGGGCGCACCGGTGGAATCCACTTCACCGGTATCATGGATTACTTCCAGCTTTCCCAATCTGTCCCAAGGATCGCAATCGCCGGGAGAACTTGGACAGCCGAGGGTAATTTCCATGGTAATGCTGGAAACTGCCACATCATCCGATGGAAAGACGAATGTATCTACATGGGCCGTTGCCCAGTTGATAAATTCTTCTTCAAAAGTATTGACCACAAACGTATCAGCTGATACAGTATTAAAGAAGATAAAAAGTGAGACTATCAATAGACAAATCTTGCTTCTGTGCATTTCTTTCCTCATTTTTATAAACCAATTATAGTAAAAATTTTACTGTAAACAAAATAACGAATATTTTGGAGCAATTGCAAAAAATAAATGGAAGTCAATCAGGGAGAGAAATTGTATGAGCCAAACCGCCGGGAAACCCATATTTAACAATTTAGACCACTGGATTTATGCAGAAGTGGAAATTAAAACGCGTGTGTCGAATTATTTAGAACTCATGAAATCCCGCAGAAGTGTGCGGGATTTTTCTGATAAACCTGTTTCTATCGAAATCATAAGAACAATTGTAGAAACTGCCATGTCGGCACCTTCTGGAGCCAATAAGCAGCCGTGGACATTTGTCATCGTCCAAAATCAGGAAATAAAACGCAAGATCAGACTGGCAGCGGAAAAAGAGGAAAAGGAAAATTATGATCACAGATTTACAGATAAATGGCTGGAGGATTTGAACCAGTTCGGCACTGACTGGCACAAGGAATTTCTTGAAACTGCGCCATACCTGATTGTCATTTTTAAAAAGGTCTATGACGTTGATGAAGAGGGAAAACATAAAAATTATTATGTGAATGAGTCTGTTGGGATTGCAGCGGGATTTTTACTGGCAGCCATTCATAACGCCGGTTTGGTTGCACTCACTCACACGCCCAGCCCCATGGGATTTTTATCTGAAATTCTCGAAAGACCGGAAAATGAAAAACCATTTCTTCTCATTCCGGTGGGATACCCCAAGGCAGATGCAATGGTACCGGTCCTAAATAAAAAGACGTTTGATGAAGCTGTTGTTGTGATTTAACGGTTCTAAGAATGTTAGATGGGTCAATTCCCCCTTAGGACATCCCATGCAATGTGCTATAGTTTATGGTACAACAGGAGCGTTTGTTCTTTTGTTCTTTTGTTATTGTCTTTGGAACAAGTTCAGTCCGGAAAGTTCTTGTCCAATTTGATGAATACCTTTCAAAATCTTGTTCGTCTGTTTTTCAGAAGGTTTTTTATGTCCTTGAACATATTGTGATAGTAATGTGGGATTCATGCCGATTTTTTCTGCAAGGAATTTAGCATTCAGCACTTTGTAGTACTGAAAAAACTGCTGCAGGTCGATATCAAATATTATATTCCTGCGTGTAATTTTCACATCCTTTCCCTCGAAGTACAATTCTGCTGCCTCAATTGTATTATTGATGAGTTCGGGAATTGTTTTACCGGTTGTGTAGATAAAATCATTATTCGAATAAGCTGAAAAACCGGTGTCCGTTTTTTCAACAGTCATTGTTATTTTTTTGTACTTTGCCATAGTCTTATTTTTTTATTCCTGCATCTTTTAAAATTTTCTTTTCTAGTCCTTTACCAACTTCCTGACTGCCATGATTCGGAAAGATAATTGTCCCGGATTTGGTATCGTGTCTCATTTTTACATGCGAACCTTTCTGCGAAACAGGGTACCACCCATTTTTGGTCAGGATTCGGTACAATTGTGAACATTTCATTTAATCCTTTTTCTGGATTTTGTCTTCTATAAAGGTAAATAATAATTTACTTTTTAACAAGGGTTATTTTTAAGATTCGACATTATTTTTCTAAGTTTACTTTGTATTTCGATGGTATTATACAAATATTTGTTAAATTTCCCTTAATTTTCAATACTTTCCCTTTTTCAGTTATTTCGTTATACTCATAAACTCGATACAAGAAATAATTATCTTTTTCAATTTTGCTTCTTTCTAATTCGTTTCTTGTCACAAAGAACGTTGAAATTTTATTTCCTTCTGTAGTTTTTACTTCAATGTATTTAGCATTACCATTTAAGTCGTAGGATAAGACATCATATCCTAAACCGTCTCCTTTGTCTTTTGCAACGTGTTTCACTTTTTCTGCTAATTTTTCTTTTCCATTTTTTTCTAAAAATTCCTTCTCGTGTTTTAACACCCAAATTTCTCCTAAATCTCCGATTCTTTTATTTTCAATATTATTTTGGATATGGTTTGTAAATCTTGGTGTAAAGTTTGGGTTATCAATCATAGAAAATAGACTATTTGCTAAAACATCTTTTTCTGCTAAAATTTCCGATTTGGGAGTATCTTTTAATTGTAATTTGTCCAAATGCTGAACAACTGCATAGATAAAGTCTTGGGTTAGAATATTATAATTTCTGTCTCTGTAACAACTCCTATCAAGTCTGTCTTCGTGTAAGAATAATAAATCCTGGTCTTTTTCAATCTCGTATCTTACTAATTCACAAAGATTTTGAAATTGACTAATATTTTCAATTTTTCCACCTTTTGGGTGATAAGTGTAGTTTACTTTCTCTGAAAAAGTATTAAACATTTTAAATTTATAGAAAAAATATCTTTCAGGATATTTCAATGCTAAATAAACAACTATCGCTCTATGGTCTTGATAATCATTTTTAAGTTCTGGAAAGTTACTCTTACTTAAATTTTTAAATTCACTACGAAAATTTTCAATTCTTTCTAAATAGTTAAAGTCTTCATCATAAAGTATTTTAAACATTTCTCTTAATTGTTCCTGAGATTTTTCCGCATTTTTTAAGAGCATTCGTTTAGGGAAATACAATCTTGAATCAAGTAAATTGTCAGATTTATTCAAAGACAATTCAAGGTTTTCATAGAATTTAGAAGCATTAATGTCAAAATAATCTTGAAATTGTTTAATTGCGTGCCATTTATATATTTCTTGTTTATGAACTCTGTTAAATTCCTTTTTGTATTCTTCTATGTATGATTTAACTAATTGAATATTCATTTTTCTCGTTTTTCTTGCAAACCGTTAACAACTTAATAAACTCTATTATTAATGGGGGTGCTACCAAAATTATTCATTAACATTGTCCAAATTATCACCATCAATTTAATGAAATAAATTTAAAGTTTCTTTTAACTGAATTGAGGATGTAATCTAACAAAATGGTATATTTTAAACAAACTGTTCATGCACTATATGGTTTATCCTCAGTAGATTAACGCTTGTTCAAATGAGTTATTTTTAAGAAAGCAATATATCAGTTAGGGGAAAAATAGGCATTCAGAAGATCCGTCATCAAAGATATTTGAGATTCTAAAAAAAACAATAACCAATATTTAAGAAAATTAAATGCCCTTACCAAAATTAAATAAAAGTGATTTTTATTATTTTGTTACTATGGAAACTCGCTGGAAGGATATGGATGCCTTGGGCCACATGAACAATGCGATCTATCTAACCTACTCAGAATCAGCCCGGCTGGAATGGTGCCTTCAAAATGGTTTTGATGAACCGCCGTTTATTGTTGTTTCCATTAAGGTGGATTATTTAAAGCAGCTTAAACATCCTGCAACACTCCATGTAGGACAAAAAATTTCAAGAGTCGGCAGTTCAAGTTTTGATTTTTTAAGCGCCGTTTTCAAGAATGATGAAACCGAACCGACAGCGGTGATACTCACCACCCTGGTCTGTTTCGATTACGAAACACAAAAAACAGTTGCGGTACCCCAATTGATTAAAGATCAATTTAAGGAAAAATGAGGCGACTCACTTTAGGTCCAACATGAAGAACCGGAAAGAGTCAATGAATTGATGATTAAATTTTTTTAGGAATGATTTGTTATTCTGCTTCTTCAGCTGCTTCCGCTGTTTGATCGGATTCGATTTCAACATCGTGGGTATCCAAAATCCATTCTCGGTTTTTGGAATCTTTGACCTTGAAACGGGTGGGCTGAAATTGAATTTGAAGCAGTTCAATCATTTCACCTTCCGATAATACCCAGCCCCAGCCGGATGTTACTTCCTTGTTGACGCAGAATTTTGTCCCGACAGGAACATCGTTTTTGGATTGAATTTCAGGCACTTGATTAGTTTTTAATTCCCGAGCATGATAAAGACAATGTGAACCACATCGAAAATGTCAATAGTGCCATCGTGATTCATATCTGCAATTTGCTGTTGTACCTCTGTTAAATTACCTGTTCCAAGCATGAAATTTACAGTCAAAATGATATCTGTTATATCAACCATTCCATTTTGATCCACATCTCCCATCAACATTTCAGTTGCTTCAAATGTGTAATAACCGGCAAGAGGCATCCTATTTTCATTACCGCCGGCATCTGAACCAGAAACATAATATTGTATTTCTGATGTATTTGATTGCTGAGGGATTGTTACTGAATATTCTCCTTCATTTCCCGATGGTGATAATAATTCGGTGTTAAATGAAGTCATGGAAGGTGTTTTCCAGTGCAGCAGAAGTTCATTAGCTGTAAGATCAGCGCCGCTTAACGCGTCAATGGAAACGTTGACTGTATATCCCGACGGACTGGTTTCAATGGAATTCAGCAGAATTTCAATCATATTCAAATCGGGAATTCCTTTTGCACGGCAGTGAAGCGCATCTGTGGACATCCAACTGGAATAGTAATATCCCAAAATTTCGTAGTCCGGCATGGCATCCTGATATGCCGCCAAGGCATCATCGTCCCACGAGGAATTCATTGTGGGAACATAAACCTTTTCGTTCAGGATTAGAGAATTGGTATAGGGCTGATTGTTCGGAGTATAAACTCTGTAAATCTCATAAGGATTTCCCCATTTGTCATCCTGATTTTCAAAGTAGTCCACTACTTCTTCAATTTCATCATATTGGGCATGACTTGAAGGGACCTCCCGGATAAGTACTTTGGAAGGAGATAAATATTTTCCCCAGCAGTCAATATGCTGAATGTATTCGTTATTGGGGTCATCCACTACGTGGTAAGTATCAATGTTTAAATAATCCCAAAAGACGGCATCCACTTCTTCCGATGTAAGCGGATCATCCTGAAGTCCGGGATCTGCATTTTCATCATAAACTAAAGAAGTTGAAGATGAAATGCCGTAACTGTCTGTCATATAGTTTCCGCCGGCGTGAACGAGTATCATGGAATACAATGGTGTATTCAGGTGGTCCGACATTTTTTGAGGCGCTTGATTGTCATACGGTCGGGGACGATTGTAGGTAAAATCCATAACAGCAAGTTCCCTGTCGCTATCACTATCGGAATCGGTGACGACCCACCATGGACCGTAATCGCGAGTCCAGTAGCTGTTGGTATTCCCAAGAATGAATTCAACATTATCCATATCGGCACCTGCATTGTTGAGAGAGTTGAATGCAGACCCTTGCTGTGAGTTTGAAACAAGACAGTAAACAATAACATGCTGGGAAAAGTCAACAATAACACTGGTGGGCAGTCCGAATGAGTATCGAATAAGAACACCCTGCATTTTTTCATATTCAGCCACATTTCTCACTGGATGGGGAGGCGGATCTGTTTCCCTTCCGAAACTTCTGATTTCATGCCGCCGTTCCCACTCCTCCGGTGTAAATCCTATGGGGAGTTCTTTTTCCTCTGCGGAATTTTCAATTCCAAATACCGGTATTGATAAAACTATCAATAGGGGAAAAAGTTTAATTATCGAAGTTGAGTTCATTTTAAATGGTTTATTGCTTATAAATTTTCACTTTTTCGTGTTTACGATAATTTGACTCATTTTACTCAGAATTAAAAGAGAAAATCACTCCGGTTGTGACACTTGGATAGACATGGTTTACACATTGGTAATTTAAGTTAACTTTTTT
>CAYXUG010000049.1:0-16266 GCA_964468655.1 uncultured bacterium
GAGAAGAAGCATGGACTGTTTTCGTATTATTTAATGAAAGGTATGCGAGGTGATGCGGACACCAATGGCGACCTAAAAATCACCGTCGGTGAATTGGGTGATTACGTGAAAGAGAATGTTTCCGACATGGCGGGCATGCTGGATAGAGAACAAACCCCCGGTTTACAAACCTTGGATAGAAATAGAGTATTAATTGAATATTAGATGATTAAATTTTTCAATGAAATTTGTAGAGACGCATTGAATCCGTCTCATCAATCTTGTATTTTAAATTATTATGTATTACATTTGCGTTACAAATAAAGGAAACAAATATGAGAACAGCACATATCAATGTTCGCACGGAACCCGAAACAAAAAAAAATGCAGAATCAATATTAAAAAAGTTAGGTATGACAACCTCCGAAGCAATTAACCTGTTTTTACGCAGGGTCATTATGTCAAAAGGCATTCCTTTTGATGTTCGGATTCCCAATGAAAAAACGATTGAAGCAATGGAGGACATTGAAAAGAGTCGAAATTTATCCACTGCCCACAGTGTAGATGAAATGTTTGAAGATTTAGGCATTTCTGTTGATTAAAAAACTGGTTTGGTCATCTCGTTTTACAAAGGACTTGAAGCGAATGTATAAACAAAATAAAAATATGAAATTGATTTATACCTTGTTAAAAAATTCTTGAGATAGGTAATGCTTTACCGGCAAGTACCAGACCTCATCGTTTGAAAGGCAATTGGAAAATATTCATGGAATGTCATATTCAGCCAGATTGGCTTCTTATCTGGAAAGAAGATAAGGAAAAGATTTATCTTGCAAGGACAGGATCTCATTCTGATTTGTTTGATAAATGATATTATAAAATCTGAAGAACCAAATTTATTTGACGTAATCAATGAGATCGAATTATCTTCAAAAAATAATGTCTTCACCAAAGTAAGCGTGCTGGACCGAAAACATACACCCGGTTTACAGGCCTTGGATAGAAATAGAGTATTAATTGAATATTAGATGATTAAATTTTTCAATAAATTTTGTAGAGACACATTGAATGCGTCTCAATTGAACAGTGTAATGACAACCATCCTTTGTTGTCCAATACAGGCATTTTGTTGGTTGGTGATCTAACCAGACAATCTGGAAGATTGTCAATACATTACAACTGAAAGGTTGATTTTTAATCATTTGTTGTTTAATCTAATGAAACATTATGCAGAGGGAAAACTTGAATAGGGAAAAATCCAGATTTAACGTTTGGCTATTTTCACAAATCAAAACTGAAATAATGAAAGGGCAATAAAATGAAACTAAAACACATTGCACAAACTGTTACTCTTTTTTTTATATTACTTCTTTGTATCAATTGTGCCGGGTCACGTTCAGGCAGCACGGAACAAACCAAAACCGATGTACCTGAATGGTGGTTTAATCCCCCAACATCAGAGACACATTATTACGCTTTTGGACAGGCAAAAAAGCAGAATCCGAGTTTGGCTCAAAAAGCCGCGACCGAAAGAGCAAGAGCTGAAATATCCGATCAAATCAAAAAGAATATATCAAGTGAGATTCGTGATTGGATGCGTGAATCCGGGTTGGGTGAAACTGCTGAAGCATTGGAGTTCACAGAAAATACAATCGTATCTGTATCCAATAATGCTTTGCAAGGTGCATCAGCCGATAAATATGCAAGAATGAATGACGGGACCGTATATGTCCGGGTATCTTATCCCAAGGATCGCGTAAGTAAAGAACTTGTGGATACAGCAAAAAGGGAAGAAGCCCTTTATAATGAGTTTAAAGCATCTCAGGCATTTGACAGGTTAGAAAAGAAAACATCAAATTAGAAATTAGCTTTTCCTTTGGAGGCGGATGCAACCCCCTCCGGCTATATTTGAGTTAAAATTGAAAAGATTTTCTTTATTTCTTTTTTCCACCCTACTTTTATTTAATTCCCTTTTTTCAAGACAACCTGACTGGGTTAAAAAAAGACCCATCAACAACGATTATTATATTGGAATCGGAATTGCTGTGAAAGGTGAAGGGCGGGAGTATATTCAGACGGCAAAAAACAATGCACTGGCTGATATGTCTTCTGAAATTGCGGTGAACATTTTCAGTGAAACGATAGATATTGCTGTTGAGCAATCCGGATTGAGTGAAGAGGAAATCAGATCAGAAATTCGAGCTACCACCCAAGCGGAATTGGATGGTTACGAACTCATTGACACCTGGGAAGGGAAAAAAGAATACTGGGTGTATTACCGCCTATCGAAGGCATACTACGAAGCGCTAATGAGGCAAAAACTGGAAAATGCAATGAGTCTGTCCCTTGACTTTTTTTCAAACGGGAAGAACAATGAAAAGAATGAAGATTTCAGTTCAGCACTTAGTTTTTATTTACAATCGTTAAAACCCATTGAAAAATATTATTCCAAGCTATTGGATGCAATGTACGAAGGTGAAAAAATATTCCTCAAAAATGAAATTATTTCATCCATTCAAACACTACTGAGTAATATCAAGCTGAAAGCCCAAAATGGAAAATTGAACGGTAAAATCGGTCAGCCGTTATCTGAAGAATTATCGATCTATGCAACTTATGAAGAAAGTAATTCTGTGGGGATTGATAATCTACCTGTGGAATTTTCATTTGTAAGAGGATCAGGAAATCTGGTTAACTTGACCAAAACAGATTCAAGAGGAGTTGCAAAAAGTAAAGTCTCCAAAATTTCTGCGCATGACAAAATTCAAATCGTAAAAGCAGAATTGGATATATCCAATTATATCAAACTTGACAGTACTTCCCAGTACATCAAAAATACAGTGGAAAATTTTTCAGTCCCATCAACAAAATTTATCCTGACTATTTCCGGCCTTTCCGCTTATGTGGAGGTCTCTGAAATCAATTTGGGCAAGGAGATGGATGTTCTTTATGTTGAGCCAAAATTGAAGGACACTCTAACGGAAGCAGGATTTTCGTTTACGGGTGACATTTCAGAGGCAGATGTTTTGATTACCATTAAAGGGTCATCGAGAATGGGAGCGGAAATATACGGTCAGTACACGGCATTTGCAGATTTAACTGTTTCAGTAGTAGATATGAATTCCGGGGATGAGGTGTACAAAAATGTTCTGCAGAATGTGAAGGGGATTCATTTGAGTTATGACAAGGCAGGGCTCAAGGCATTTGAGAATATGGCAAATGAAGTGAGTGAAAAAATGGTGCCTGAGATTGTGAGTGCTGTTGAGTAAATTTTCCTAATTTCATAGGGTAATGCCGCCCAATTACATAATTATCCGCAGGATCGTGTGGACATAATTAAATCACGTTTTGATTTCTCTATCCATAATTATGGCTACACTTAGTTCAGTTAGTACATATGCTCATAAATTAATCAGGTTATAAAGTTATCTTTATCTTTTACCCTGTTATTCTCGTAGGTAAATTCAGACATAACTTTGGATTGAATTTTGAATAAATGACATCAGAAAAACTTCTTCGAACCTTTATTGCTGTTGAGTTACCTCATGCGGTGAAAGATACAACTCTTAACTTACAGACTATGGTATCAGCGCAGCCAAAGGTAGTTAAATGGGTGAAAATGGCAAATCTCCATTTAACGCTGCGGTTTATCGGACCCACACCAGAAGAGGATGTTCCGAAAATAAGGGAAGCAATAGATTCTGCTGTAAATACCCACCACGATATATCACTGACCATTCAGGGGACGGGCATATTTCCGAAACCCCAGCGTCCCCGCGTGTTGTGGTTAGGTTCAGAAGGTGAAATTAAAAAAGTTCAAAATTTGGTTGCAGATATTAATATAGAACTGGATAAACTGGGATATCCCGCGGAAGAACGGGAATATTCTCCCCACATTACAATCGGGCGGATTCGATACCCGCAAAAGGTTACTCCGGATGTTACAGAATTCTTAAATTCCATTTATGATCCTATCCCATTTACCATAGAAAAAATCAAATTCATTCAAAGCGAGTTAATTCCGGGAGGTCCCCTTTACTCGATTTTAAGTGTTCACGATTTAACCCCATTAACAGAGGAGAATTTCCATGCCTAAAACAGCAAAAGCGTCAACAAAAAATGGCGAAGATAAAAAATTGAGCGCACTCAATATAGCGGTCTCACAAATTGGTACTCAATTTGGAGAAGGTTCCATTATGAGGCTCGGTGACGAAACAAAAATCTCCCGTCTTGAAGCGATTTCTTCAGGTTCCATTTCACTGGATGCAGCCCTTGGGATCGGCGGCGTCCCGAAAGGCCGAATTACGGAAATATACGGTCCCGAAGGTTCCGGGAAAACGACCCTGGCTCTGCATATTCTGGCGGAAGCACAAAAAGCAGGGGGTTATGGTGTTTTTATTGATGCTGAACATGCCATGGATCCCAACTATGCGCATAAACTGGGTGTGAATATAAAAGATCTGTTGGTGTCGCAGCCGGATACAGGCGAACAGGCATTGGAAATATGCGATACACTTGTCCGAAGCGGCGCTGTTGATATTATTATCATTGACTCTGTAGCTGCGCTGGTGCCAAAGATTGAACTTGAAGGAGAGATGGGCGATAGCTATGTTGGACTGCAAGCGAGGTTAATGTCCCAGGCGCTTCGAAAATTAACGGGTAATGTTTCCAAATCGAATACCTGCGTTATTTTCATCAATCAAATCAGGGAGAAAATTGGAGTTATGTTCGGAAATCCGGAAACGACTCCCGGCGGACGCGCGCTGAAATTTTATACCTCCGTGAGAATGGATATCAGGCGGATTGCCACTCTAGCGGAAGGTGAACAGAAAATAGGGAATCGTGTAAGAGTGAAGGTGGTAAAAAATAAATGCGCGCCGCCGTTTAAGCAAACAGAGCTTGATCTTATGTATGGTGAAGGAATATCATACGAAGGAGATCTGCTGGACCTTGCTGTAAAGGCGGGTTTTGTCAATAAATCCGGCTCATGGTTTGCGTACGGAGAAGAAAAACTGGGGCAGGGAAGGGAAAAAGTAAAAATATTCCTTAAAGATAATTCAAAGGTGTGTTCATCCATTGAAAAGGAAGTGAAAGGATTTCTCGGAATTTAATAGTCCTTACAGCAGGAATAGATGAATGAACAGCAGAATGAGATTACAGATGTAAAGATACAGAACAAACGTCTCGATCGCAGGTCTGTTTACATTAATAATGAGTATGCCTTCAGTGTTTCTGAAGGTATTTGTTTTTCCAACAATCTTGAGGTGGGAAGATTTCTTTCCGAAAAACAAATTAAGTTGCTGAAATCGTTGGATGAAAATGAAAAAATTAAACAGGATGCTTTTCGATTGTTGGGCTACCGCCAGCGGAGTATTAAGGAATTAACGGATAAACTAATAAAAAAAGGATGGGAACCTGATCAGGTTCAAACAGTCATTCAAGAATTAATAAATAAAGGATTTTTAGATGATCTTGAGTTTGCACGTATGTTTGCCAGAGAAAAAGTGAAACTAAAATTTATCGGTCCCCCTGCATTAAGAGGTGAACTATTCAAGGTGCGAATAGAAAAGGAAATTCAAGACCAGGTTGTAGAAGATATTTACACTGAATTTCCCACCATTGAACTCATCCGTTCATTGCTCTCCAGAAAAAAAATAAAGACATTTGAATCTCTGGATGAAAAACAGAAAAAAAGAATTATCAACATGCTCAGGCGAAAGGGATTCAACTGGGATGACATTCAATCCGCTATTAAAGAATAATCAGCCACAAAAAGAAATTGAAACATGATATCTCCTCACGGTAAATTCACAAACCAATTATGATGATTTCCATAAGAAAATCTCCAACACTTTTCCTAATCCTCATGGGTTTATTCCAATTCATTTTTAGTCAAGACAGTGGAGAAACATCTGTTCAAGGTGGAATCGGCGCTGTCACCATTGACGGCAAAGTATGGAATCAGATCGCAATCAGACCGGTGGTTCCGTTTTGGAAACTAGCAGTGGCGCTGGATATCGTCCTTTACATTGATGAGGATGGAAATATCAGAAAAGATGAATGGGACTTTTCATCGGGTAACGCCATTAAAAACACTATTGTGGATAAGATTTATTATATCCGGTATGGACAACCCAATGATCCGCTTTACATAAAAGTAGGCGCACTGGACAACGTTACGCTGGGATATGGTATTCTTGTGAATGGGTATTCCAACTCAATACAATATCCGCAAGTGCGTAAAGTGGGATTGGATGCAAGAATGAAAAAATGGGGTGTTAGCGCTCAGGGATTTGTGAACGATTTTAAGGAGAATATCGGTCTTTCGGGGTTTAGAGTGAGCAAGCGACTTCCCGTTGGGTTCCATGCAGGCATTGCACTTGTTGTGGACAGGAATCAATTCCTCGGACTAAAGGACAGTGACGGTGATGGCAGGCCTGATCTCGTAGATGATTTTCCCGATTCGGACAATTATTGGCTCGATTCTGATGAAGATGGTTTGGCAGATACTGATCCAGATGAGATTGACCGTGATGGCGATGGTTTCCCTGATGTAAATAATTTGGATTCGATCCATGTGTGGTGGGATGATTTGGGTGCTGCTGTCGGTGTAGATTTTAGTGGAGAATCTTATTATGATTCTATTCCCGATAATGATATCCAATTAGACAATGAGCCGTTAAATGTGAAAACAGATTCCGATGGAATAGGCGGTATGAGCGTGGATGTCAGTTACCCTGTATTAACCGGTGGAAGTCTTAAACTGGATGTTTATGCCCAAATGGCAATGCTTATAGGAAAAACAACAAATCCCGCAAGCCCAACAGAAAAAGTAAATACCGGAGTTGGTATCGTTCCCGTTGGAATCGCGTCCTCTTTCGGTCCTGCGCGATTAAATGTGGAATACCGCATCATTCCGGGCAAGGGAAGATTTGAATTCGGCTACTGGAATAGGTCCTACGAAATTGAGCGGGCAACATTCCATCAATTTGGCAGCAATGTTGATGTAATGACCAAAGAGAGTAAACTGGGGGAATACGGAGGTCAAAACGGTATTTATGGAAGATTAGGAGTAGATATTGGCTCGCTCATAACTTTTGGTTCAGAGTATCAATATCTGAGAGGTGAAATTTGGAACGGCAATGAATTTGCGGAACAAAATAATCAAAGTCTCTTTGCAGCATTGAAACTCCAAAAAAAGATTTCCAAAATCAGCCGTGCAGAAATGTTTTATTACCAGAGAAATGTTCCAAACTTACTGGAGTTTGAAATGAACGAAAGTACGATTATGGGATACCGGGTGGGAATAGCGGTTTCCAGCGGTTTGGTTCTGAATTATGTATTCACACGGTCCTTTGTCGATTTGAACGGTGATGGTGTTATTTCCGGTGAGGGTGAAACGGTTAACATAACAACCATTGAAACATCCTTCAATTTCTGATTTTCAAATGAAAGATTCAAATCAAATACGTCAGGACTTCATCAAATTCTTTGAAGACAAGGGTCATACATTCGTTCGGAGTTCATCCCTTGTACCGCAGGATGATCCCACACTTCTTTTCACCAATGCGGGGATGAACCAGTTTAAACATATTTTTCTGGGGAAAGAAAAACCCAAAGGTTCCCGGGCAGTCAATTCCCAGAAATGCATTCGCGTCAGCGGAAAGCATAATGATCTTGAAGAGGTTGGATACGATACATTCCACCATACCTTTTTCGAAATGCTGGGCAACTGGTCATTCGGTGATTACTACAAGAAAGAAGCCATAACGTGGGCGTGGGAATTGATTACTGAAGTCTGGGGTCTTTCCAAAGATCGCCTGTGGGCAACGGTGTATGAGGATGATAACGAAGCAGAGGAATTGTGGAAAAATGTGACAGATATTTCACACGATCGTGTTTTGAAATGCGGGAAGAAAGACAATTTCTGGGAAATGGGAAATACAGGCCCATGCGGTCCCTGCTCGGAAATTCACTATTACATCGGGGATGATCTTTCCAAACAGAGTAAAGATGGTGTTAATGTATCTGATCAGTACTGGGAATTGTGGAACCTCGTTTTTATCCAGAACAACAGAAATGTAAATGGTTCCCTGGAGGAACTACCCTCAAAACACGTTGACACGGGTGCGGGATTGGAACGCATTACAGCCGTTCTGCAGAATGTAAAAAGCAATTATGATGCAGACTTATTTTTACCCATAATAGAGAAACTGGAAGCAATCACAAATACAAAATATTCAGATAATCTGGTAGCGTACCGTGCCATTGCCGACCACGTTCGGATGTTATCTTTTTCAATTTCTGATGGAATTCTTCCCTCAAATGAAGGTCGGGGGTATGTGGCACGGAGAATCCTGCGAAGGGCTGCCCGGTTCGGACACGAACTCGGTTTGAGCGAACCCTTCATTTTTCAACTGGTGGAGTCAGTTTCATCGAAAATGGGTGATATTTATCCGGAATTGAAAGATCGGCAAACACATGTGGAAAAAGTAATTAAAGCGGAAGAAGTCAGTTTTAACGAAACACTGGACAGAGGACTTGAGCAATTCAATAAAATTAAGAAAGAATTGTCAGGAATTATTATCCCGGGTGTTGCTGCATTCCGGTTGTACGACACCTATGGATTCCCCGTTGATCTGACTGAACAGATTGCCAAAGAAAATAATTTAACTGTGGACGTGGATGGATTTGAGACAGAAATGAATTCCCAGAAACAAAGAGCCCGGGAAGGCGCTAAATTCAAACTTGATCAAGATAAGGCAGAGTGGGTTGAAATGACCAAAGGGAATGATTCAGAATTTTTGGGTTACTCTGAATTGGAATCTGAATCGATAATCAGAAAATATCAAAAGACGAATGGTAATATTTTGGTGATATTGGATAAAACGCCCTTTTACGGTGAACAGGGAGGGCAGATTGGTGATTCGGGGATTATGATCGGCGAAGGATTCCGGTTGAAAATTACAGATACAGTTAAGGATGGAAACACTTACATTCACATTGCCGAATTTAATGAAGGTGATTCCATAACGGCTGAAAAAGTGAAAGTCAAAGTTGACGGTGACCGCAGGCAGAATATTCGAAAAAATCACACGGCGACCCATCTTTTACATAAAGCGCTGAAACTGGTTATGGGAAAGCACGTTCAGCAGGCGGGATCATTGGTGCATCCTGATTATCTCCGTTTCGATTTTACCCATTATGAAAAGTCCACTGCCAAACAGCTTCGTGAAATTGAACAGATTGTCAATAGAGAAATTCTCATAAACACGCCGTTGGTGACGCATATAAAAGATTTTGATGAAGCCAGGAAAGAAGGCGCGGAGGCCATTTTTGAGGAAAAATACGGTGATACGGTAAGAATGGTACAAATTGCAGATTACTCAAAAGAATTGTGCGGTGGGACTCATGTGAATGCAACCGGGGATATCGGTTTTTTCAAGATTACGGAAGAATCGTCTTTGGCTTCCGGTGTGCGGCGGTTGTTTGCCGTGACCGGACCCGGCGCTGTGGATTATGTCATGAGCGGACTTGATTCACTGTCAGAAATCCAGGAAATATTGAAATGCTCGAAAGATGATGTAGCAGAAAGAGTATCTGCTCTTTTGGATCAGAAAAAGAAACTGGAAAAAGACCTGAAAAAACGCCGTTCATCCGGTGAAGGAATTGAACTGAATAAAATCATCAGCGATGCCAAAACGGTTGGTGAATCAAAGATAGTTTCCGCTCTTGTGGAAGCAGGCGACATGGATCATCTCAAATCAATCGGTGACCAAATTTTAAATTTGTTAAAATCAGGGGTGGGAATGATTGCATCGGGAATTGATGAAAAAGCAAATGTTGTCTGTGTTGCAACGAAAGATTTAATTGATAAAGGGATGAATGCGAGAGAAATTGCCGGTAAGTTTGGGGAAATTTTAGGCGGCGGCGGTGGAGGTAAAAATCATCTAGCAACCGCCGGTGGGAAAGATCCCGCTCAATTGCTCGGTGCATTAACAGAAATGGAATCTGAAGTGGTGGAAATGGTGAAAAATCTCAATGGATGAATATCTGATATTTCACAAAAGTCGTAAGGGAAAGGTTGGGTTCAGTCTGCCGAGAGTGGATGTTCCAGAAGTCAACCTTGATTCAATTTTTGATAAAGGAATATTGAGATCAAATTCAGCGAATTTGCCTGAAGTGTCCGAACCGGAAGTGGTTCGGCATTTTGTTAATCTGTCCACAAAAAACCACCACGTGGATAAGGATTTTTATCCCCTCGGCTCATGCACCATGAAATACAATCCCAAAGTGAATGACGCCATGGCGCAGCTCCCCGGAATTCAGGAATTGCATCCCCTACAGTCGGAAGAGACAATACAAGGTGCCTTGACAATTTTAGCAGGATTGGAAGACCAGCTTAAAAATATCACGGGGATGAGCCGGTTTACGCTTCAGCCAAGCGCAGGATCACAGGGTGAACTGGTGGGTGTACTGATAATGAGAAAGTACCATAAAATTCATAACAACGATAAAACGGTTATTTTAATACCCGACACTGCTCATGGAACAAATCCCGCAAGTGTGTCCATGGGTGGATATGCCGTGAGACAGTTGAAATCCAATGAACGCGGCAGAGTTGATTTGGATGACCTCAAATCAAAGCTTTCAGATGATGTTGCCGGTATGATGCTCACACAACCCAACACATTGGGACTTTTTGAAACGGATATCAAGGAAATTATTCGACTGGTTCACAGTGTTGACGGACTCATGTATATGGACGGCGCAAACCTGAATGCACTGCTTGGAATTGTCCGGCCTGCTGACATGGGATTCGATATTGTTCATTTAAATCTCCATAAAACGTTCTCCACGCCACACGGAGGCGGAGGTCCCGGTGCCGGTCCCATTGGTGTTGTGGATAAATTAGCGGAATTCCTGCCGGTTCCATTGGTCCAGGAGTCTAAAGGTAAGTACAGTTTGAATTACAATCTTCCCAATTCCGTAGGACAGGTTCACGCCTTTTTCGGCAATTTCGGAATTCTTGTAAGAGCATTCACCTATATAAGTCTGTTGGGTAAAGAGGGATTGAGAGAGATTTCCCGTCAGGCAATTTTGAATGCCAATTACCTCAAGCATAAACTGGAAGATATTTATGATGTTTACCGGGACGGCTCCTGCATGCACGAGTTTGTTCTGTCGGTGAAAAATCATAAATCCCGTGGCGCTTCTGCATTAAATATCGGCAAGCGGTTGTTGGATTATGGATTTCATGCGCCCACTATTTATTTCCCCATCAGCGTGCCTGAAGCCATGATGATTGAACCGACAGAATCCGAATCCAAAGACAACATTGACCGTTTTGCAGACGCTATGAGAAAAATCCATGATGAGAGTGAGGAGACTCTGAAAGAAGCTCCCGTTTCAACTCCTGTCCGCAGGTTGGATGAAGTTACAGCCAATCGTAATCCCGATTTAAGATATCAATCAAGTTGAACACGGTACAGAGTGGTAACAGGATACTCGTTTCCTTGGAACGGGGTGAACCAATCATGAAATCGTTTACAGATCTTGCTGCGGAAATGAAACTGAAATTTGCGGAGTTTTCCGGTATCGGCGCAGTAATGGATGTAACTCTCGGATACTATGATTTCACTCAAAAAACGTATTTAAAGAAACAGTTTAACGAAAACTATGAACTTATTTCCTGCATGGGTAATATCACTTACAAAGATGGATCGCCATTCGTTCATGCCCACGTTGCCATGGGGGATCGGGAATACCGGCTCTACGGTGGGCATTTGTTTGAAGCCACCATTGCGGTGGTGGGAGAATTCAGTTTGATTCCCGGAGATGTGAAGGTTGAAAGAGTGATGAATGAAGATGTTGAATTAGCTGTCTGGAATTTAAAAGGATGCTCCATTGAGTGACAGAAGAGTAATAACGTCATATAAAGCGCCTTCTGCGGTGGGACCTTACAACCAGGCAATTGCTTCCGGAGAATTTATATTTACAGCGGGACAGATACCTCTCAATCCCGAAACGGGCAGAATAATTGAAGGCGACTTTAAAGAGCAGGTGAGACAGGTACTCCACAATATTTCTGAAATACTTCATGAGGCACACAGTGATCTTGAACATGTGGTTAAATTGACCGTATTTCTTACTGAAATGTATCGTTTCCAGGATTTGAATAATGTTTTTAAGGAATTCTTCTCTTTCGATCCGCCGGCTCGATCGGTTGTTGAAGTATCTAAATTGCCGTTGAGCGCTGAGGTAGAAATTGAGTGCATTGCGGTGAGGAAGAAATAACTCCTCTATTATTTTGATCCTCTATTTATCAAAACAATTATCAGTTATTTGTCATTCCCTGCCTTGCTGTATACAGAGGATGATACGCTTTAAATGATTATTAATAAAAGGCAATACATCATTGTCTTTTTTTTGTTTGAGCATTAGATTCAGAGGATGTAGAAATAAGGATATTATTATTATCATTTTAAATGAGGGAGGAATAATTAAAACAGCAATATTTAACTACCTTCGGTATGCAACAAAAAGAAGCACAATCACGAATAAAGATAAATAAACTCCTGGAGGATGCAGGCTGGCGGTTCTTTGATGATGAGAATGGTCGAGCCAATATCCAATTGGAGCAGGGTGTTTCAACCACCCAACAGGATATTGATGCATTCGGCGAAGACTTTGAAAAAACTCGTAAGGGCTACATTGATTTTCTCCTTTTGGATGACATTGGTTTTCCATTGGTTGTATTGGAAGCTAAACGGGAAGAATTAGAACCTTTATATGCCAAAGAGCAAGCCCGTGAATATACTCAATCCATCAATGTTCGCTATGTAATTCTATCAAATGGAAATCTGCACTACTTCTGGGATATGGAAGTAGGGAATCCCACTATCATTACCCAATTCCCGACGCAGAAATCGCTTCAAAGCCATTCCACTTTTGAACCGAATCCCGAAGCGTTTGTTAATGAACTATTGGAAGAAGACTTTGTAGCCAAGACACAGAAACCAGATTATGCCACCGATCCACGCTGGTTAGATGAAGATCAAAAGAAAGATTTCATCAAAGAGAATGGACTAATGTTCTTACGGGAATACCAGCTTAATGCGGTGAAATCCATTCAGAAGGCTGTTGGTGATGGGGAAAACCGTTTCCTGTTTGAGATGGCGACAGGGACGGGGAAAACGCTCATCGCTGCTGCTGTAATTAAATTGTTCTTACGCACCAGCAACACCAAGCGTGTACTGTTCCTTGTGGATAGGCTGGAATTGGAAGACCAAGCCTGGAAAGCTTTTACCCGCTACCTTAAGAATGATTACCAGACTTTTATCTACAAACAGCACAGACAAGACTGGAATAATGCTGAAATTGTCGTAACCACAGTTCAATCGTTGAATGACAAGTATGCTCAGCTGTTTTCACCAACTGATTTTGACTTAATCATTTCTGATGAGGCACACCGTTCGATTGGCGGTAATGCCAGGGCGGTATTTGAGTATTTTACTGGCTATAAACTGGGATTAACTGCCACACCCAAGGATTACCTGAAAAACATCGCGGATATTGATGACAGGGACCCCAGAGAGATTGAACGGCGTTTATTGCTGGATACGTACAAAACATTTGGCTGTGAATCAGGTGAACCCACATTCCGTTATTCATTGCTGAAGGGTGTTAGAGATGGCTATTTGATTAATCCAATAGTTGCCGATGCCAGAACTGAAATCACAACTCAATTATTATCTGACCAGGGATATTCCGTAGTGACTATCAATGAAGAAGGTGATGAAGTGGAAGTATTCTATACACATCGAAATTTTGAGCGAAAATTCTTTTCCAAAAAGACCAATATGGAGTTTTGTAAAACATTTATGGAAAATGCCCTCCCTGATCCCATTAGTGGTGAAATTGGAAAATCCCTTATTTTTTGTGTGAGTCAAAAACATGCGTCTAAAATCACCCAAATATTGAATGAGTTCGCCCACAAAGTTTATCCGGGGAAATACAAATCAGATTTTGCAGTTCAGGTTACATCCAGTATTCCCAATGCACAGCAATTTACTATCAATTATGCTAACAATAATCTAAATGGACAATCCAAATGGTTGGACACATATAAATCCAGCAGAACCCGTGTGTGCGTTACAGTGGGAATGATGACCACAGGCTACGATTGTGAAGACATCCTGAACTTGTGCTTAATGCGACCCATATTCTCACCTACAGACTTTGTGCAGATTAAAGGTCGCGGGACACGAACCTATACCTTCAACTATAAAGAGAAAACAGATTTGGGTGACATTGAAGAACGGAAAGTTGATAAAGATAAGTTCAAAATTTTCGACTATTTTGCAAACTTTGAATACTTTGAAGAGAAGTACAATTATGATGAAGTTTTAAAAGTCCAGATTTCTAAACCAAGCAAACCTACGAATGGGTTTGCACCAGTTTATACCGATGAATTCAAGAGTATTATTCCTGACCCATTGAAAACGATGAAAGTAAGTGAAATAGGCCTTGAAGGTATGAAAATAGACCGTATGATGTTTGGTCATTTCTCCGAGGAAATCAGGAAGCACGACATAGTTAAGAACTGGGTGATGGAGGGAAATTTCAAGGCAGCAGAACAATATTTAAGGGAAAAAATATTTGATAAACCAGAAGAATACTACAACCTTGATAAATTACAGAAATCTACACAGATTGACCGCAAACTCACCATACGGGAAATACTTGAGAAGGTTTTCAATCTCATCCCCAAATTCAAAACCAAAGAAGATTTACTGAATGAGGAATGTGATAAATTCATTTCGATTTACAAACCGGCGATGGAGTTCATCCTGCCCATTAAGAATTTCTTGAAGGTATATATTAGCGACCCATTTGTGCGGGATGTAATTAAATCGGGAGAATATGCTAAACTGGCTACCAGTCCTGTTCAAAATGATTTCAGAGCCTTGAATAACGAGTGGCGGGAACGGATACCACTTTATGTAAGGGATTATGTAAATATTGGGAGTTTTCAATAACACTGTGAACGGCGTAATTGTTTTTGTAGATTTGAACACCCCAATCCTGAAGGATTGGGTTAATATAGATATTAGGATAGCCCAGCTGTTAACGGCTGGGGATATGAAACAAACTAAAAACCATAAAAGGGTATTCATACCCTTTATTAAATAATGTCATCTCAAACATATCATCATATTTGGTTACATTTTATTTGGACGACAAAAAATCGTGAGCGACTTTTAACCAAAGAAGTCAAAGCGAAATTAATGCTGCATTATCTGGAGTATGCGAAAGAAAGTGATATTGAGATAGATGTTATTAACGGTGATATGGATCATTTACATTTATTGATTCAGTTAAAGCCAAATCAAAATCCTGCAAATATTGCAAATTTGCTCAAGGGTGAATCGTCAAATTGGATAAATAAAAATGATTTTCTTCGTGGGAAATTTGCTTGGCAGAGTGGTTATGCCGTGTTTTCTGTTTCCAAATCACAAATTCAAACGGTGCGGAAATATATTCGAAATCAGGAAGAGCATCATCGCCGAAAATCATTCAAAGAAGAATATGACGAATTTATGAAAATCTATGGTTAGGTTAAGTAACGCCGTGAACGGCGTATCTTTTCGTCGTTTGAACCACCCAGACCTGAAGATCTGGGTTTAAAGATATTATCGTATAGCCCAGTCGTTTACGGCTGGGATTACAAAATGGTAAAGATGTATAAAACGCCCTTAAGGGCGTTATGAAGATGGCGTTAGCGGTACCACCCAAACCTGAAGGTCTGGGTTAAAAGATGTTAGGCATAGCCCTACGGGGATAACGAAGAGAAATAAAACAAAAGGGCGTTAACGCCCTTTAAAAAAAAGGCGAAAATGTTAGACCAGGAAACAAGAAGAAGAATTGACTCTTGCCGTGACATCCTTGTAGGCAAAGTTCCTGACCCGAAATCACAGGTAGAGCAAATCACAATCGCACTCATCTACAAGTTTATGGATGATATGGATAGGGAAGCAGTAGAGATGGGGGGTAAATCTTCTTTTTTTACGGGAGATTATACTAAATATAGTTGGACAGCCATATTTAACCCACGAATTGGTGGGCATGAACTGTTAAAACTGTATGGTGAAGCCATAGAAAAAATGAATCAGAATCCCAATATCCCTCAGTTGTTTCGCAATATTTTTAACAATGCCTATTTGCCTTATCGTGACCCTGAAACGCTGAAACTATTCTTAAAAGAGATTAGTAATTTTGAATATT
>CAYXUG010000050.1:0-14345 GCA_964468655.1 uncultured bacterium
CGATGGTGCCAACATTTAAGTGGGGTTTCGTTCTTGAAAATTTCTCTTTTGCCATTATTATTCCTCCTTAACTTTTTGTTATGAAGTATGAGAACCGTTATTACTATTCTTATTAAATAATTTTTCTTCAATGGACTTTGAAATAGCTCTATATTCATCGAATTCCATTGAAAACACTGCTCTTCCCTGCGTAAGTGACCTTAGTGCAGTTGCATATCCAAACATTCCGCTTAATGGAACAGAACCTTTAACAACAACTGCATCCTTCCTGTGATCTGTTCCTTTTATAGTACCTCTTCTCGAGGTGAAATCTCCCATGACATCCCCTAAATATTGTTCAGGTAATACAATTTCAACGCTCATCATCGGCTCAAGCATAACTGGTGCCGCCCTTTTGCAGGCATCTTGAACAGCCATGGAACCAGCAATTTTAAATGCAATTTCAGATGAATCAACATCATGAAATGTACCATCATACAGTTCCACTCTTACATCTTCTAATGGGTAGCCTGCTTTCACGCCATTTTTCAAGGCTTCTTGAATACCTTTATCAACGGCTGGTATGTATTCCTTTGGAATGGCACCACCAAAAATTTTATTATCAAAATGGTATCCTTTTCCACTTTCATTGGGTTCTACTTTAATTTTAACATGTCCATATTGGCCACGACCGCCACTCTGCTTAATAAATTTGCCTTCGCCTTGAGCTTCTTTCGTAATGGTTTCTTTATAAAATACTTCGGGTTTTCCCACATTCGCCTGAACACTGAACTCCCTTTTCAACCTGTTTAAAATAACTTCCAGATGAAGTTCACCCATTCCTGAAATCACTGTCTGACCAGTTTCTCCATTGGTGGCTACTTCAAAAGTTGGATCTTCATCAGATAATTTCCCTAATGAATTAAAAAGATTTTCCTGCTCAGCTTTACTTGTAGGTTCAATGGATACTGAAATAACCGGTTTTTGGAAATCCATTGCTTCTAAAATGATGGTATCCTTTAGATCACATAATGTATGACCTGTTTTTGTATGTTTGAGTCCAACAACTGCAGCAATTTCACCTGTTTTTACTTCCTGGCGTTCCTCACGTTTGTTAGCGTGCATTAACAAAAGACGCCCAATTCGCTCTTTTTTCGCCGCTGATGAGTTATAAACAGTATCACCTATTTTTACTTCACCGGAATAAACCCTGAAAAAAGTAAGTTTCCCGACATAGGGGTCTGTCATAATTTTAAATGCAAGCGCACTAAATGGTTCATCCGCTGACGGTTTCCTGTTGAGTAAAATTTCAGTGTCATTAGGCATGTGCCCGATAATTTCCGACTTGTCAAGAGGTGAAGGTAAATAATCTATGATTGCGTCCAATAAACGTTGAACCCCCTTATTCTTAAAGGATGATCCGCACATAACAGGAATGAACGCATTATCAAGACATCCCTTGCGGATTGCATCAATAATTTCATTTGTAGATAGTTCTTCATTGGCGAGATATTTTTCCATCAAATGTTCGTCATAGGAGGCAACTTCTTCCACCAAATGATGCCGTGCAGATTCTGCCACTTTCGCCATATCATCAGGAATTTCAATATAATTAAAATGTTCACCTAATGATGATTCATTGTAAATAATTGCTTTCATCCGAATAAGATCAATAAGTCCTGCAAATAAATCACCTGCTCCAATGGGTAAAACAAGCGGTAATGGATTGGCGCTTAACCGCTTTTTCATCATATCAATAACATTTTCAAAATCTGCCCCCATACGGTCCATTTTATTTACAAATGCAATCCGTGGAACTTTATATTTATCTGCTTGCCGCCAGACGGTTTCACTTTGGGGTTCAACACCGCCAACCGCACAGAAAATTACAACAGCGCTATCGAGAATACGCAGAGAACGCTCAACTTCAGCTGTAAAATCGATATGTCCCGGAGTATCAATTATATTAATTCGATGGTCATTCCAAAAAGTTGTGGTTGCAGCAGAGGTTATGGTGATACCACGCTCTTTTTCCTGTGCCATCCAATCCATAGTTGCAGCACCATCATGGACTTCTCCCATTCTGTGAACTCTTCCAGTATAATAAAGAACCCTTTCAGTCGTAGTGGTTTTACCAGCATCAATGTGTGCGAGGATGCCGATATTCCTTACTTTATTTAGGTTGATTTCCTTCATCTCAATCTGTAATGCGCAAATGCTTTATTGGCTTCTGCCATTTTATGGGTATCTTGTCTTTTCTTCACAGATTTACCATCATTGTTTGCAGCGGCGATAAATTCACCAGCAAGTCTTTCAGACATCGGCCCGCCTTTTTTTTCGTTTGCAAAACCGATGATCCAACGGGTAGCCAAAGCATATCCACGGTTTATATGGACTTCAACAGGAACCTGATACGTAGCTCCACCAATCCTTCTCGATTTAACTTCAAGGTGAGGTTTTGTGTTATCCATGGCTTTCTTAAAAAGTTCGAGGGGATCTCCTTTAGTTTTCTCTTTAATAATGTTCATTGCATCATAAAAAATCTGTTCAGCAACACCTTTTTTACCACTATTCATCACATTATTAATGAATTTCGCTACCATAACATCATTATAAACTGGATCTGGGATTGTCTCTCTTTTTTCGGGTCTACGTCTTCTCATAATTCTTTACTTTTTGGCTCCATATCTTGAGCGACTTGTTTTGCGATTGGTCACGCCTGCTGTATCAAGTGTTCCACGTACAATATGATACCTGACTCCGGGCAGGTCTTTAACCCTTCCTCCTTCAATTAAAACGATGGAGTGTTCTTGTAGATTGTGCCCTTCTCCTGGAATATAGGCAATCACTTCAATTCCATTGGTTAATCTGACTTTCGCTACCTTTCGTAATGCAGAATTTGGTTTTTTGGGTGTTGTTGTATATACACGAGTACATACACCTCTTTTTTGAGGGTTGCCTGCCAGAGCAGGTACACTCTTATATTTTGAGGTCTTTTTTCTTCCTTTTCTTACTAACTGATTAATTGTTGGCATATTGACTCCAGACCTTATTGTATTTCAATAGGTTCAGTGATTTCATCAACTATTTCTTCTGTTTCTTCAACTTCAGGGGGAAAAACCTTCGGATCTCTGAATTTATTGAATCCTGTACCAGCAGGAATGAGTCTTCCCATAACAATGTTTTCCTTCAATCCAAGCAGATTATCAGTTTTACCTTCGCTAGCTGCATCGGTCAAAACTCTTGTTGTTTCCTGGAATGATGCCGCAGAGATAAAACTTTCCGTATTCAAAGATGCTCTTGTAATTCCAAATAGTATTGGACTCGAACTCGCAGCGCTAGCAGTTTTGGTTTTCAGTAATTCTTTACCTTCGGATTTTAGTTCTGCCTTAATTTTATTTGCTCCACGTTTATCAAGGGTATCACCTTCATCAAAGCCAGAATCACCCGGTTCTTTCACAACCACTTTGTTCGAAATTTCTTTGTTAACTTTCATTAATTCAGATTTATTTACTCTGTCCAGAGGGAGATAATTTGTATCGCCAGGTTCGATAATTTCCACCTTTTGCATCATCTGCCGTACAATAATTTCAATATGTTTGTCATTAATTCGAACACCTTGTAACCGGTAAACTTCCTGAATCTCGTTAACGAGATATTCCTGCACACGTTCGGGGCCAAGAATGGATAAAATATCTTTTGGCGATACCGATCCTTCACACAGTTTATCTCCTGCACTAACACGATCTAATTCATGAACAATAATATGCTTTCCATAAGGAATGGAATATTTACGTGTTTCTTCGCCGGCACCTTCAACAACGACCTCACGGATACCACGTTTTGTGGGACCAAACTTGACAATACCATCGATTTCGCTGACCACGGCCGGATTTGAAGGGGTTCTAGCCTCAAAAAGTTCCGCGACTCTGGGCAATCCACCTGTAATGTCTCTTGTTTTACCAATCTCTTTGGTGATTTTTACTAGAATATTACCTGCATTGACTTTTTGTCCATCAGTAACCATTAGAACCGCTTTTACAGGAAGTATGGTTCCACCTACAATTACGTCTTCTTTTTTATCGACTATGTCAATATGAGGAGCTAAACGGCGGTCTTTGGATTCGGTAATAACAATCTGTTTTTTACCGCTTTCCACTGCTTCAACCTGAAAGGTTTCCCCTTCGAGCATATCCACAAAATCAATGATACCTGTTTTCCTTGCAAGTATAACATCCGTATAAGGATCCCATGTGAAAAGAAGTGAATCTTCCTTGACTTTTTGACCATTTTCCACATGTAGTGTTGCTCCATAAGGAACATTGTAATTTGCTATACTACGGTTATTATCATCCAAAATAACGATTGATGAATTTCTAACAAGAACCCTTTTTATTTTCTTTTTACTTATCGCATCGTCTTCATCTTTTATTTCTGCAAATTCAAGATTTTCAGAATAACCCACTTTACCGGCTCTTTTGGTGACCATTCCCGATTGCTCGATGATTCTGGATGCTGTACCACCAATATGAAAGGTCCTAAGTGTCAGCTGTGTTCCGGGTTCACCAATACTTTGTGCAGCAATAATTCCCACGGCTGTCCCCAAACTGACCATTTTATTTGTGTTCAGGTCATAACCATAACATTTTGCGCATACACCACGTTCAGCTTCACAAGTGAGTACAGATCGAATAAATACTGTATCAATATCAAGTGAAGAAATTGTTTCAGCTACTTCAGAACTAATGGGTGTCCCAGCTTCTATCACAATTTTTCCATCATGAGCAACGTCTTCCTGGAGTGCTCTTCCGCGAATTCTATCTCTAAGAGGTTCAATGATTTCTTCACCCTCCTTTAGATCTGAAACCCAGACACCATTAATGGTACCACAATCTTCTATTGACACCACTACATCCTGTGATACATCAACCAGTCTTCTAGTGAGATAACCGGCATCAGCAGTTTTGAGGGCGGTATCCGCTAATCCCTTTCTTGCACCATGGGTTGAAATGAAATATTCCAAAACAGACAGGCCTTCTTTAAAGTTTGCAATAATAGGTGATTCAATAATTTCACCTTTTCCTCCTGTCATGCTTTTACGGGGCTTTGCCATCAAACCACGCATTCCAGCCAGCTGTTTAATCTGATCCTGACTACCTCTCGCACCGGAATCAGCAAGCATAAATAAGGAGTTAAATCCCTCCTGGTCTTCTTCCATGTGCTTCATCATTGTCGCTGCTACTTCATTGGTTGCATGAGTCCAGACATCAATTACCTTATTGTACCGTTCACCTTCAGTCAAAATCTGCCTGTTAAATTTAGCATGTATTGAATCCACTTCTTTATATGCACGTTTTATTATATCAGACTTTTCTCCCGGGATCAGTACATCATCGATACCAATAGAGGCACCGCTAAAGGTCGCATATTCGAATCCTAAATTCTTCAGATCATCTAAAAATTCAACCGTTCTGTAATTTCCTGATTTGAAGTAAGATTCATGAATAATCTTTTCAAGTTTTTTCTTTGTGATCAATTCATCAACAAAGTCGAATTCTTCAGGGAGGATTGAATTAAAAATTGCTCTACCGACAGTTGTATTTTTGACCCACTCACCTTTAAACCTTACATTGATAATGGCATGGAGATCTACTGATTGGTTTACATTTGCAAGAATAACTTCATCAATACTTGAGAAATCATTTCCATCTCCTTTTTGACCTTTCCTCTGTTTTGTCAAATAGTAGCAGCCGAGTACCATATCTTGAGATGGAACAACAATGGGACCTCCGTGTGCGGGATGCATAATATTGTGACTCGACAGCATCAATAATCTCGCCTCCATTTGAGCGCCCACAGAAAGCGGGACATGCACTGCCATTTGGTCACCATCGAAATCTGCGTTGAACGCAGCACATACCAGAGGATGAATCTGTATCGCTTTCCCATCAATCAATACAGGTTGAAATGCCTGAATTCCCAGCCTGTGCAGTGTGGGTGCACGGTTGAGCAGTACAGGGTGATCATCCACGACATATTCAAGAATATCATAAACGATTGGCTCCCGGTTATCAACCATTAATTTTGCGCTGCGAGGTGTCTTTGTATAACCCCTCGCAATAAGTTCGTGGATAAGGTGTGGTTTAAATAATTCCGCTGCCAAATTTTTAGGCAACCCGCACTGGAACAGCTTCAAATCGGGACCAACAACGATGACTGACCTGCCTGAATAGTCCACACGTTTCCCAAGTAAATTCTGTCGAAATCTTCCTTCTTTGCCTCTAAGCATATCGCTTAAACTTTTTAACGGTCGTCTGGTACCGGTACTTAAAGCGGTTCCTCTTCTTGCATTATCAAAAAGAGTATCAACCGCTTCCTGAAGCATACGTTTTTCATTCCTAAGAATTACATCCGGTGCGCTGATTTCCATTAACTGCTTCAATCTGTTATTGCGGATAATGACTCTTCTGTATAAATCATTTAAATCACTGGCTGCAAATCTTCCACCTTCCAATGGAACTAGAGGTCTCAATTCTGGTGGAATAACAGGCAGAACGGTCATCACCATCCATTCCGGTTTATTCAGCCGGTATTTATTGGAAGAAGGCGCAAATGATCTGACAATACGTAACCTTTTCAATGCATCTAAACGCGTCTGTTTTGATTTTGTCGTGGCGATTGTATTTTCGAGTTCCCGAATGGTTAACGGAATATCCAGTCTTTTTAAAGCTTCTAAAAGAGCTTTGCCACCCATTTCAGCATAAAAATATTTCTCATCATCCTGATCATCTTCTGATACTGTTTGTTTTCCAAATTGAGATTCCAGTTCATTATATTCTTCTTCATCAACCAAATCGCGTTGTTTTTTCTCTGAGGAACCTGGATTAATAACAAGATAAGTTTCATAATAAATAACTTTCTCCAGATCCCGGGTACGGACTCCCAGCAAATGGTTTAATTTTCCGGGGACAGATCTCAAATACCAAATATGAATACTTGGAACAGCAAGGGTAATATGCCCCATTCTTTCTCTTCGTACTCTTTTACGGGTAGCTTCCACTCCGCAGCGGTCGCAGATAATGCCACGATATCGGATACCCTTATACTTACCGCAATAACATTCATAATCCTTTACAGGACCAAATATCTTTTCACAGAATAACCCATCTTTTTCTGGTTTATAGGATCTGTAGTTTATGGTTTCAGGTTTCAAAACTTCACCATAGGACCGACTCAGAATTTCCTCAGGAGATGAGAGCCCTATGGATATTGCTTTGTAATCCTTAGTTTTATCTATTTTCTGTGGTTTTATGTATACCAAAAAATTACCTCCTTTTACTGATGTAATTGGACATCTACACCTAATCCCTGAAGTTCTTTTATAAGAACATTGAATGATTCTGGAATTCCAAATGACGGAATATTTGATCCATCAACAATTGAATTATAAACTTTGGACCTTCCTTCGACATCATCAGATTTTACAGTAAGAATCTCCTGCAAAGTATTTGCCGCGCCATATGCTTCAAGTGCCCAGACTTCCATTTCACCAAATCTTTGACCGCCAAACTGGGCTTTTCCACCGAGAGGCTGCTGAGTGATCAAGGAGTAGGGACCTGTTGAACGTGCGTGCATTTTATCATCAACCATATGGTTCAGCTTCATCATATACATGCATCCGATAGTTACAGGGTTATCAAACTCTTCGCCAGTTCTTCCATCCTTTAATATGGTTTTACCTTCTTCAGACAATCCCGCTTTTTTCAATTCTTCTTTGACTTGCTTCGGAGTGGCACCATCGAAAACGGGAGTTTCATAATGAATTCCCATTTCCTTGCCAGCCCATCCAAGCATCAATTCATAAAGCTGGCCCAGGTTCATCCGTGAGGGTACACCAAGCGGATTCAATATGAAATCAATCGGTGTCCCATCTTCCATGAAAGGCATATCCTCTTCGGGTACTACAATAGCAACAACTCCCTTATTTCCATGTCTTCCAGCCATTTTATCACCAACCTGAAGTTTTCTCTTATTAGCGATATAAACTTTGGCAAGTTTCAATACACCCGGCTGCAGTTCATCGCCGACCTGAATCTTATAGACTTCTTTGGTTAACTTATCTTCAGCCCGTTTCTTCTCTCTTCTAAATGAATTCCAAACCTGCTGGATCTGTATCCACATCTTCTTATCTTCAATCCAAGGGTTATCAACGGACAGTATTTCAAAATCAAGTACACCAAGTCTTTTTGGAGTTAGACGTGTGGATGCTTTTATCAACGTTTTCTTCGTTTTTTCATCGCGAATTCCAGCACTTATTTGACCCGTCAACAATTGAACAAATCGCTCATCCCGTTTTTTAAGAAGTCTTCTAATTTCTTGTTGAACTTCTTTACGAACATTTTCAATTAATGCCTTTTCCTCAGCTTTGGATGCTTTACTTTTCCTCTCAAAAAGTTGCGTCTTTACGACCACACCGTTAATTCCCGGATCGGCTTTTTTAGACGCATCCTTCACATCCCCGGCTTTTTCGCCAAATATCGCTCTCAGCAATTTTTCTTCCGGAGTCGGATCCGTTTCACCTTTTGGTGTCACTTTTCCAATGAGAATATCACCAGATTTTACTTTTGCCCCGACTCTGACGACACCACCTTCGTCAAGGTCTCTGGTTGTTTCTTCGCTGACATTTGGGATTTCTCTTGTCAATTCTTCTTCACCGCGTTTCGTATCCCTCACTTCAATCTCTACTTCATTTAATTGAACGGAAGTAAATACATCATCTTTTACCAACCGTTCACTAACAACCATGGCATCCTCAAAATTATAACCGCGCCAAGGCATGAATGCTACCAGAACATTTCTTCCAAGAGCCAGTTCACCTCGATCCATTGCCTGTCCATCTGCCAGTAAATCACCTACTTTCACCTTATCTTTAACACCGACAACCGGTCGTTGATTCATACTGGTGTCCTGGTTTGTGCGATGATATTTTACCAAAGGAATTTGCACGATATTTTCCTCAGCTGTGATTGTAATGTCCTCCGGTACGAATGATGTTTTTATAACAATTTCATCTGAAGTCACAGAAACAACTTGCCCATCCACGGGAGAATAAAGGTTTGCACCAGAATCATGACCTACTGTTTTCTCCATGCCAGTTCCCACGATAGGAGCTTCGGGATACATAAGAGGTAATGCCTGTCTTTGCATGTTGGAACCCATTAATGCACGGTTGGCGTCATCGTGTTCCAAGAAAGGAATCAATGAAGCCGCAACACTTAAAATCTGGTATGGTGCTACATCCATATATTGAACATCTTCCGGCCCCACTATTGGGAAGTCACCCCGGATTCGACCTCTAATCCTTTTATCAACAATTTTTCCTTTTTTATCAAACATAATAGTTGACTGGGCAATCATGGATCTGTCTTCATCTTCTGCCGACAGATATTTGATTTTATTGGTTACAACAGCACTTCCATTTTTTCTTTTTACAACACGGTACGGCGCTTCTATGAAGCCGAGTTCATTTACCTTTGAATGAATCGCCAAGGAAGAAATGAGACCAATATTTGGACCCTCAGGCGTTTCGATAGGACACAATCTTCCATAATGAGTATAGTGAACATCACGAACCTCAAAGCCGGCTCTTTCACGAGTCATACCGCCGGGTCCCAATGCTGACACTCTACGCTTATGTGTCACTTCCGCCAGCGGGTTCGTTTGATCCATAAACTGACTCATTTGACTGGTGCCAAAAAATGAATTGATGACAGTCGTTACAATCCTGGAATTGATTAGGTCCTGGGGGGTTAGGCTTTCTGCCTCCCTTAGATTCATTCTCTCCCTGATAGTACGCGCCATGCGGTTCAGGGCTACAGAAAACTGATTAGATAATTGTTCACCTAATGTTTTTAATCTACGATTTCCCAAATGGTCAATATCATCAACACCCTGTTCACCTTTTCTCATAGAGATAAGGTGCTCAATGACTTTAATAAAATCATCAGTTGTTAACACAGTATGATCGACCGGATAATCTAAAGCAAACTGCTTATTTAAACGGTATCTACCGACCTTTCCGAGATCGTATCTCTTAGGACTGAAAAACATTCTTTCAATAAATTTCTGGGCGGTTTCCAGATTTGGCGGCTCACCGGCCCTGAGATGTTGATACAATAAGGTAAGTGCTTCTTCTGTATTGCTTGTGGGGTCTTTTTTGATTGTATTGAACAATAGTTCGGCACCAAGATTATTGGAACTGTCAACAACATGAATAGTCTTAATTCCACCACTCTTCAAATCTGCTGCTACTTCTTCCGTAAAATCAATACCGGATTCACACAATATTTCACCTGTATCTTCATTGAAAACATCATCCACTAATTGGTGTCCATAAAATTTCGTCATAGACTTGCCTTTTAATTGCACTGTCTTAATTAAACCAAACATATGGAATATATCTCGATTGGTTGAGAACCCCAGAGAACGCAGCAATGTGGTAACAGGGAACTTCTTTCGACGGTCAACGATGACATAAATACAATCCCTGATATCGGTTGTAAAATCAATCCATGAACCTCTGAAGGGAATTACCCTCGCTTGAAACAGTTTGGTACCGTTAGGATGAATGTGTTCATCAAAGAAAACACCTGGCGATCTTTGAAGCTGACTGATAATTACTCTCTCAGAACCGTTGATGATGAAGGTACCTTTTTTCGTCATAAAGGGAATGTTACCAAAATAAACGTCCTGCTCTATACTCTGTTCATATTTTGATTTGTCCCTTTCATCTGTTAAATGAAGAATCAGTCTAACTTTTAGAGGAACAGCAAAAGTCACACCTCGTTCAAGACATTCCTCCGGAGAATATTTGGGTAAACCAAAATAGTAGCTTTTATATTCAAGGACGTAATTTCTATGTGTATCCTCGATGGAAAACATATTCCTAAATACTTCTTCCAGACCAAATACTTCACGTTTATTTTCCGGTATATCATGTTGTAAAAACTGTCTGAATGAAGTTAGCTGTACATCCAGTAAATTCGGTATGTCCAGCATTGAATGTGTAGTCCTAAACGAAAATCTATCTAAATCTCGGGGTGATGATTTTATCAATGTTTTCTCCCTTAATAACTAGTTTAATTACAGGTACACTCTAGCTTAAAAAATCATGACATTTTTATTTCAGTTCGACAGCAGCGCCAGCTTCTTCCAGTTGTTTTTTTGCTTCATCTGCTTCTGCCTTATTAACGCCTTCTTTAACTGACTTTGGTGCACCGTCTACAAGCTCTTTTGCTTCTTTTAATCCAAGATCTGTTAAACTTCTAACAGCTTTGATAACCTGGATTTTCTTATCTCCAGCAGAAGTAAGAACAACATCGAATGAATCCTTTTCTTCCTCTGCTGCTTCACCAGCCGCTGGCACTGCTCCAGCAACTGCAACGGGTGCTGCTGCTGTGACACCAAACTTTTCTTCTATTTCTGAAATGAGATCTGAAATCTCAAGCATATTTGCCTTTTCCAAATAACTCATTACATCTACTCGTTTTACATCAGCCATTTTTTCCTCCTGATCCTCTAAGATTGTTTAGTTTCTTTAAGACTGTTTAATATATTTACCAAATTCACCATGGGACTTTTAATCATTGTTGCCATTTTGCCCAATGGTGAAGAAAGAGCATATACAAGTTTTGTCAGCAGCACTTCACGTGATGGTAATGCTGCTATTTTTGCAAATTCAGATTTGTCTAAATATTCCCCCTCGAACATGAATGCCTTTAGTTTTGGAAAATCATGTTCCTTAGTAAAATCTTTTATAATCCTCGCCGGTGCGGTTGGATCATCATAACTTAGTGCGATTGCAGTTGGTCCTGAGAAAAGCATCTCTGAATCCTCAATTTTCAAATCTTTTGATGCAAGTTTAATCAAGGTATTCTTTGCAACATGGAATTCCACCCCACTTTCAAAAAACTTTTTTCTTAATTCAGTTATTTCACTAACCTTCAACCCAAGATAATCCGTAAAATAAATTCCCTTCGCTTTCGCGATCTTTTCTGAAAAGTCTGATACAATATCTATTTTTTGTTGAGTTGGCATTTTTAAATTGTTGTTTTATCTATTTTGATTCCCGGTCCCATAGTTGATGTAATGGATACTTTTTTCATGTAAGTACCCTTTACGGCTGCTGGTTTTGCTTTGAGCAAAGATGTATAGACACTTTGTACGTTCTCAGAAATTTTTTCTGCATCAAAAGAACATTTTCCAATAGTGGCGTGAATAATTCCATGCCGATCAACCCTTAGTTCCACTCTTCCACCTTTAATTTCCTTGACTGCTTTACCTACATCCTGAGCTACAGTTCCACTTTTGGGATTGGGCATTAGACCGCGAGGTCCTAAAATTTTACCCAATTTACCAAGTTTTGGCATCATATCAGGTGTGGTAACAATGACATCAATTTCATCCCATCCGCTTTCAAGTTTTTCAATAAACTCGTCACTACCCGAAAAATCTGCGCCTGCTTCAGTTGCTTCTTTTTGCTGATGTTCCTGAACAATCGCTAATACCGAAACCTTTTTCCCTGTCCCGTGAGGCAGAGAAGTTGTCATTCTGATATTTTGATCTGCATTTTTCGGATCAACACCGAGATTGATTGCCAAATCCACCGATTCATCGAATGTGGAGAGAGCATTTTCTCTTACAGTTGCAACCGCATCTTCAAGGGAATATTCTTTATTCCTATCGATTTTTTCTAAAGCGTTTTTAAATCTTTTACTTCGTGTCATAATTAATTGACCTCTAATCCCATACTGCGGGCGGTTCCCCGGATCATTTCAACTGCAGCTTCTAATGTATTGGCATTTAAATCAGCCATCTTAATTTCAGCAATTTCTTTTAAATTTTTCTCGCTCACGAATCCAACTTTTTCTTTATTCGGTTCCCCTGACCCTTTATCAATTTTTGCTTTTTGTTTTAAAAGAATAGCCGCAGGTGGTGTTTTTGTAATGAACGTAAAAGAACGATCTTCATATACAGATATTTCAACCGGTACCACTGTTCCCATTTGTTCTTTTGTCTTTTCATTGAATGATTTGCAAAAGTCCATAATATTGACACTGTGTTGACCCAACGCGGGTCCTACGGGCGGTGCCGGGTTCGCTTGTCCTGCTTTAATTTGAAGTTTAATAATTGTTAATACTTTCTTAGCCATAACTGCCTACTTTTCATGTTCCACCTGAAGAAAATCTACTTCCACGGGTGTAGGTCTGCCAAAAATGGAGACACTGACTTTCAGCTTTTGTTTATCTTCTGTAACTTCCTGAACCATCCCTGTAAAATCAATGAATGGTCCATCGTTAATTTTTATAGCATCACCAACCCTGTATTTTGTAGATACTGTAGCTGTGCCTTCTTTCGATTTTACTTCACCCAGTATTCGTGTAACCTCATCTTCTTTTAAAGGTGCGGGATTACCTTTAGGCCCAACAAAACTCATCACACCTGACATGTTTTCAATAAAATGTTTCGATTCATTATTCAAATCCATATTGACAAGCAGGTAGCCCGGGTAAAATAATTTATCCTTAACGACCTTTTTTCCTTTTCTCATTTCAACAACATTTTCCGAGGGTACCAATATATCTCTAATGAGTTTATTCAATCCTGATAATTCTATTTCCTTTAATAACATATCTCGAATTTTCTTCTCTTTACCTCCGAAAACCCTTACCGAATACCATTCCACTTCAGTACACAATATTTAAAATTTTTGTTAAGATAATATCGATACAAAACAGAAATAAGCTTAACATGAGAGAAAAGGATAAAACCACAATTGTAGATCCTTTCAATTCTTCCCATGACGGCCATGATACTTTTTTCATTTCGAATTTGACACTACCTAAAAACTGTTGAACCCGCCCTATCATTTTCCAACATCAACTTTAGTTAAAACTGATGAAGTAGCAAGAATTTCCAATGGATCCTGCTGAGAAACTGCAACCCCCGGTTTTCCTGCTAGTGCAGGAGCGGCAGGAATTGAACCCGCAACCCCCGGTTTTGGAGACCGGTGCTCTACCAATTGAGCTACGCTCCTATGATTAAAATCATCAAAAAGGAAGTTTGCAATTAATTTGACTAAAAACAAACTCATGTCCTACTTTGTCTCCTTATGAATCGTATGGCATCTGCAGGATGAACAATATTTTTTATACTCCACCCTGCTTGAATGAATCCGCCTGTTTTTGGTGGTGATATAATTCCGTTTGTGACAATCGGGACACTCAAGTGTTACAAAGTCTCTTTTACTGTTTCCAGCCACCGATAAACTCCTTATTCAACTACCTGTGTTACCACACCTGCACCTA
>CAYXUG010000051.1:0-14228 GCA_964468655.1 uncultured bacterium
TCCATGGCTTCTTTAACTCTGCTATCTGTAAACCATGTCTATGGTAAGACACTAGAAAATACTATCATCCTTTCTCAGTCATTACGAGGAGCATAGCGACGTGGTAATCTCGTTAAAAAACAGAGATTAAAATCATCATTTATTCATATTTAAGACTTACTCTCACCAAGCAAGGTAAGTATATCCTGCAATCCGGATTTAACGGCTTGAATAAAATTTGCATATTTTTCGTTTAATTCCTTGTTTACCGGACTGCTCTTACCTCCGCCTGACTTTAACTGCTGACGAGCACCCTCAATGGTGAATTTTTGGGTATAAAGTAAATCTTTAATCTTTAAAACAACATCAATGTCTTTTTGCCGGTAGGTTCTGTTCCCCGCCCTGTTTTTCTGAGGGTGGAGTTGAGAAAATTCAGTCTCCCAGTAGCGAAGGACATACTGTTTTAGATCAGCGATTTTACTTACTTCGCTGATGGAGTAATAAAGTTTCTTTATTTCTGTATCCGTTTTCGCCATAGACTTAAAGTGTTACTTGAGTATAAGGATTATAGAATCGTTAAGCAAGTTATTTTCTAATTTCAGATAGCGGGAGGTTTCTTAATTAAATTTGGAGTGAAATAAATGAAAGTATCATTGTTTTTTTTAAAAATAATCCCCGCCAGGATGGCGAGGATACTTTTTTAATAAACTAAAGAGAAAATTTCTTCAGGTGGTATAAATTCCATTTTAAAGGCATTTGCGACGCCTTTGTGAGTTATCTTCCCTTCATGCACATTCATTGCCTTCAAAAGAGGTTTACTTTCGCACACTGCCCTTTCAAGCCCATCATTAGCTACCTGTTGAATATAAGGTAGAGTTGAATTGGTCAACGCAATGGTAGAAGTAAATGGTACGGCTCCCGGCATATTGGGAACACAATAATGAATGACGCCTTCAATCTCAAAAATGGGGTCCTCGTGACTGGTGGGTCTGCAGGTTTCTACGCATCCACCCTGGTCAACTGCAACATCCACGATGACACTGCCATCCATCATATTTTTCAGCATATCTTTTGTAATGAGCATGGGGGCACGGTCTCCAACGACAAGCACAGCGCCTACAACCAAATCTGTCTTCGGTAATAGTGATAAAATGTTGTGCATATTGCTGTAAATAGTAACGACATTTTTTGGCATCGTATCATCGAGGTATCGTAGGCGGTCAACATTTTTATCCAGCACATAAACCTTTGCACCAAGTCCGGAAGCAATTTTAGCAGCATTTGATCCTACTATACCACCTCCAAGAATCATGACAGTTGCCGGCTCAACACCGGGAACTCCGCCTAAGAGAATCCCTCTTCCTCCCTGGCGTGTTTCAAGGTATTTGGCGCCTTCCTGCACTGCCATTCTGCCTGCGACTTCACTCATGGGTGTTAACAGCGGAAGTGATCCATCCTCCAATTCAACAGTTTCATACGCAAGGCCAGTAGCACCGGTTGAAATAAAATCGTTGGTTAATTCTTCCGATCCGGCAAAATGAAAATAGGTGAACACAATCTGGGATGGTTTCAGCAATTCAAGTTCAGACGGTTTCGGTTCTTTGACTTTTACAATCATTTCTGATTCATTGAAAACATCAGTACTGGACGGTACAATTTCAGCACCCACTTCTTCATACATCTGGTCACTGAAACCGCTTCCCACACCAGCCGATGCTTCAACGATTATTGTATGATTATTTTCAACCAGTTCAAAGACACCCTGCGGCGTTAATGAAACTCTCGATTCATGGGTTAATATCTCCTTTGGAACACCTATAATCATTTTAATATCGAAATATTGATCACTACTTTATGATGCCTTGGACCCTTTTCGTGAAAACCGCTTATTCCTGTCGGTTTTTCCTTTGGGATGCTCACTTTTCTCCTTATCGTACGAAGAATCATCAGGTCTGTCCAGCAATGCTTTACGGCTTAGGTCGATACGTCCCATATCATCTATTTTAATGATTTTAACTTTCACCTTATCACCTATTTTAAGCACATCCCTTACATTCTCAATTCGTCTGTGTTCAATTTTGCTGATATGAAGCAGTCCGTCCTTCCCGGGGAGAATTTCCACGAAAGCGCCGAAATCCTGAATGCGTTTTACCGACCCTTCATAAATTTCACCCACCTCGGGAGTCACCGTAAGCATTTCAACGTGGTGCCTTGCTCTTTCAAGATTTTCTGAAGTGGCGGAGGAAATGGTAACTGTTCCATCGTCCTCCACATCAACATCACATTCGAAATTCTTGATAATTGCTCTGATATTCTTTCCACCGGGACCGATGAGATCGCCGATTCTTTCCGTGTCTATTTTCAACGTAGCAATCTTAGGCGCAAATTCGGAAAGAGTCTCACTCGGAATTGAAATATGCTGGTTCATTGCCTCCAGAATTTGAAGTCTCGCTTCCTTTGCCAGTTGAAGTGTTTTTGAAATCAACTGCTGCGAAATCCCAGATATTTTTAAATCCACCTGGACCGCGGTTATACCTTCATTTGTTCCTGCGACTTTAAAGTCCATATCACCATAATGGTCTTCATCGCCCAATATATCTGTGATCAGCACTTCATTATCACCAGATTTCACCAATCCGATGGATATACCGGCAACAGGGCTTTTTATCTTTACTCCTGCATTCATCAGCGCAAGAGAACCTCCGCAAACCGACGCCATTGAAGATGAGCCGTTTGATTCGAGAATATCCGAAACAACTCTTACGGTATAGGGAAATTCCTCACTAGCAGGCATGACTGCTTTCAGCGCTCGTTCAGCTAAGTTTCCATGTCCGACTTCCCGCCTGCTGATACCCAGAAACCGTTTGGTTTCTCCAACACTGAATGGTGGAAAATTATAATGAAGCATGTACGATTTTTTGAATTCGCCGTCAATGTCATCAACATACTGTTCATCAGATTTGGAACCAAGCGTAACCGTGCATAAACTCTGTGTCTCACCTCTGGAAAACAACGCACTGCCATGCGTTCTTGGGAGTACATCCAACATGACTGAAATAGGCCTGATATCTTTCATACCACGTCCGTCAATTCGAGTGCCATTCTCAAGTATCTGATTCCTTACTTCGACTTTCATCTGATCTTCAATGTATTCTTTGATGAATGAAGATTGCTCGGGATATTCAGTTTCTAATTCCTCAACCACTCCATCAACAAATTCGTATCTGCTGGAACTTCTCTTTTTCTTATCTGAAATGGTTGTGAGGGTATTCAACTTGCCATCAATTTTTTCATTGATTGCATTTATCAGTTCCTGATTTGGTTTTTCCTCTTCAATGCGCCTTTTATCAACCTTGACAGATTGCAGCATTTCCAGCTGAAAATTGCAAATATCCTTGATTGCTTCTTGACCATACTCTATTGCGGTCAGCAGATCCTCTTCAGATATTTCCTTCGCTTCGCCTTCAATCATTATTACAGAATCCTGATTGCCGGATATAATGAGGTCAAGCTGGCTTGATTCAAGTTCTGTGTAAGTTGGATTTAATAGCGTTTTTCCGTCAACGAATCCAAGTCGAACCGTGCTAATGGGACCAGACCACGGTAAATCAGAAAGCATCAACGCCATGGAAGTACCAATACTTCCAAGAATGTCTGCCGGGTTTTCCTGATCCGTGGACAACAAGTTGATAAATACCTGTGTATCGCATTGAAATTCCTTGGGAAACAGCGGACGAATTGCCCTGTCTGTTAATCTTGCTGCGATAATTTCCTTTTCAGCAGGTCGTCCTTCTCTCTTGAAATATCCACCCGGAATTTTTCCGCCGGCGTAAGATTTTTCCCTATATTCAACTGATAGTGGAAAATAGCCGAGCCCTACGGGCGGTTTGGATGACGCATTAACTGCAACAAGAACAACCGTGTCTTCATATCTCACCAGTACCGAACCTGATGACTGCTTTGCTAATAAACCGGTTTCAAAGATTAATTTTTTCCCACCGATTTCTTTTGATATTTTTATATTATTCATTTTTTTGTTCTTTCTTATTTACGTATTCCCAGCTCACTAATGAGCTTTTTATGACCTTCAAAATTATGTCTTTTCATATATTTTAAAAGTTTTCTTCTTCTACTGACCATTGCAATCAATCCCCTTCGGGAGTGATGATCTTTTTTGTGTTTTTCAAAATGATCAGCGAGCGTTTTTATTCTTTTTGTCAACATGGCAATCTGAACTATTTCAGAGCCTGTATCCTTTTCGTGGAGACCAAAAGAATCTTTTATCGCTGCTTTTTCTTCTTTATCAAGTGGCATGTGTTTCCTCCTCTGTGTAAACATTTATTCTGCTTAAACAATATTCCTGATCTTTTTTCAATTGTGAAATCAATTCTTCAGGAGAGTCAAACGTTTTCTCATCCCGAATTCGTTCAAGAAACTGTACTTCAATTGTTTTGTCATATAATTGTTCATCGAAATTTTCAAAAAAATGAATTTCCATTACAAATACTTCTTCACCAAATGTAGGCCTGTATCCCAGATTGCACATTCCGTAAACGCAAAGTTCATTAACAAGTCCACGGGCAAAATATACGCCATTTTTAGGAAGAAGTTGATTAGTGAAAGTGGGAATAAAATTCGCTGTTGGATAGTGTAACTGATGTCCTCTGCCAGAACCGTGTACTACGTCTGCTTTGAATCCATACACCCACCCCAGTTCAAAAGAAGCACGCCGTACATTCCCATCTGCGACCAGGTGGCGAATATGCGTACTGCTGATGATTTCATCTTCATCCTTTATCTCGGTCAAAATATCAACTATATAATTGCCATTTTCAGAATGAGTTTTAAGAAATTCACCGTCGCCTTCCCGGTTGTGCCCAAAACGGTGATCATAGCCAACAATAATTTCATACGGTTTAAAACAAGGGATAACAATGTTGTAAAGAAATTCAGTTGCGCTTATGTTTGAAAATTCAAGATCGAATGGTATAACGCACGTTATATCAATATTTAATATTTCCAGCAATTCCATTTTTTTGTCCACATCAATCAATTGATGGAATCTATCGGGTGTATTATTCATTAATACCTTTTTGGGGTGTGGATCAAAAGTAATCACAACAGATGGAAAATCTAATGCCTGAGCTGTATTTACTACTTTCTTAATGATTTCCTGATGTCCTTTGTGCAGGCCGTCAAATGAACCAATTGTAAGCACTGAATTTTCAACTGGCTGTATTTCATCTATGATTCGATAGATTTCCATTGTTCCTTAAACTCTGATAAATTCAAACATTCGTTTATTTTATAATTCCCAACACTTAAACGAACCAGTTTTATAAGATACCCCACAGTTCCCAGCGCTTCTGAAATATCAGCGCCTAACTGGCGAATATAGGTTCCCCTGGAACATACGACTGTGAATTCTATAACGTTATTTTCGAAAGAAATAAGATCAAGTTTGTATATATGAACTTTTACCGGTTCACGTTCAATTTCAATATTTTTCCGGGCAAGCTTGTATAATCGCACTCCGTTCATCTTTTTTGCTGAAAACATGGGTGGTATTTGTGGAATGACTCCTGTGAAGCTCTTAAATACATCTGCAATTTTCATGTCATCAAATTCCGGAATCTGTTTTTCATTCGTAATTTCACCATCAGAATCTAAGGTATTTGTAGTTTTCCCCAATTGAAGCCATGCGTGATATTCTTTCTGTTCATGGGATACCGATGTCAACTCTTTGGTAGATGGTCCCAGACCTAACACCAAAACGCCTTCAGCAAATGGATCAAGTGTACCGGCATGTCCTACTTTTTTTACACCTGTTTCTTTCCGGACATACTTTACCACATCAAAGGATGTGATTCCTTTCGGTTTATTGACGGCAACAATCATGATGATCCTTTATCAGATTTATGCAGGTTTGAAATAAGTCTGTCAATTTTTTCAGCTTGTTGGTATGTGTCGTCATAGAAAAACCTTAAATCGGGGATTGATTTTGCCCTGATGCTTCTTCCTAGAATTCCTTTTATGAATTTGTTGTTATTCCTGAAAAATTTTTCTGCTGTTTCCTTTGATTCGGATGAATTAATAACACTGAAATAAACTTTTGCACTCTTTAAATCTCGTGCAACTTTTACATGGGAAATAGTCACAAAACCGATTTTTGAAGAATCAACTTCCCTGATGAGAATATCACCTAAAATCCTTTTCAGTTCTTGACCGAACCTGTCGGCTCTTTTGTACGGTTTGATATTCATAAAATCTTAAATAAAATATGCTGGTTCCTTGATGCAAATGAAGATATGTTAAGCTAATGTTCTTTTAACCTCTTTTTCTACAAATGCCTCAATAATATCACCTTCCTCATATTTTTTAAATCCTTCTACTCCAATACCACACTCTTTACCATCAATAACTTCCTTCACATCATCCTGAAAATGTTTAAGAGATGAAACACTTCCTTTGTGTAAAATTTCTCCTTCCCTAGAAACTCTGACTGTATCGCTTTTGTTAATTTTTCCTTCAATAACTTTGCACCCTGCAATATTGCCTAATTTGCCAATATTAAAAACTTGTAATATTTCGGCTTTTCCTGTTATTTCATCTCGATATTCCGGTTCTAACAATCCTTCCAGCGCCAATTTAATTTCATTAATTGCATCGTAGATCACGGTATAATTCCGGATTTCAACCCCTTCTTTTTCTGCCAGTAGTTTTGCATTTGAATTAGCATTAATGTTAAATCCAAGAACAATTGCACCGGAGGCGGATGCCAGTAAGATGTCCGATTCTGAGATTGTCCCAACCCCAGTATGAACAATTTGTACTTTTACTTCATCACTGTCGATTTTTGATAATGAACCCACTAAAGCTTCAATTGAACCTTCCACATCTGTTTTAATGATGAGTGATAATTTCTTTGATAATCCTTCACGTACTTCTTCAGAAATTTTATCCAGCGACTTTGTGGTATGCATTTGCCTGTGAATTTCCCTTTGGACACGTTCCTGTTCAGTCGAAATACGTTTTCCTTCCTTTTCATCGCTAACGACTACTAACCTATCACCGGATTGAGGAGATTTTTCAAATCCAATAATCTGAGCAGGGTCAGATGGATAAGCTTCCTTGATCCTTACATTTCGTTCATTTAGAATTGCCCTTACTTTACCATAACTTGTTCCGCAAATAAATGGATCGCCAACTCTCAAAGTCCCCTTTTGAACGATCATGGTTCCTACAATTCCGTGTCCTTTTTCCATCCTCGATTCGATTATAATTCCTTTGGCTAGTGTCTCCGGATTTGCCTTGAGTTCCAGAATATCTGTTTCGAGAGCTAATAATTCTAATAAACTATCAACCCCATCCCCTGTTTTAGCAGAAACATCCACACATTGATATTTTCCTCCCCAATCCTCAACAAGAATCCCTTGTTCAGATAATTCTGTTTTAACCCTATCCGGATCAGCATCATTTTTATCAATTTTGTTAATGACCACCATCAATGGAACCTCAGCGGCTTTGGCATGATTGATTGCTTCGATTGTCTGTGGTTTTACTCCATCATCAGCAGCAACAATTAGAATAACCACATCTGTAACTTGCGCACCCCTTGCGCGCATTGCGGTAAATGCTTCATGCCCCGGTGTATCGAGAAATGTGATGTTCCGTCCATTATCAAGGGTAACTTCATAAGCGCCAATATGCTGAGTGATTCCTCCAGCTTCTCCTGCTACTACATTACTATTTCGAATATAATCCAATAATGATGTTTTACCGTGGTCAACGTGTCCCATAATTGTGACAACAGGCGCTCTTATGATTGCTTTTTTGATATCTTCTTCAGTATCTTCAAAATCAAAAAAGTCATCAATAGATTCTTCAACCTTTTCTACGCCGAAACCAGCTTCTTCTGCAAGCAGTGTAATTTCATCAATCCCCAAACGCTGGTTCATTGTTGCGGGGATACCAAGAGTCAATAAGTTGGTGATAGTTTTACTGGGGCTAATATCTAGAACCATAGACAATTCCTGGACACTCATAAAATCTTTAATTTTAACAACTTTTCGGGTTCCTTCCGTCTCATCTTCAACAACAACACGTTCTTTTTTATATTTCTTTTTCTTTGATTTGGTATCAAGTGTCGCAATTGTCCTTTTTACGGTACTACGGATGGATTTATCCTTTGAAGATCCTTCAGGCGTTTCAGCCGGTTTTGCAGGTTTTTTTCGTGAAGAATCAATCTTTGTTCCAATTTCAGATAAATCAATTTTTCTTAGTTTAAGGTCTTTTGGTTTTTGCCTTTTAACCGATTTTCCTTCATTCTTTCCATCAGCTTTTTTCTTAAGAATTTCATCTATTTTTGACTTGCCAGAAACCTGGTTCTTTAATCTTTCTTTTTCTAATGCTATTAATTCTTCTCTGGCTTTTTTTTCTAATTTTTCTTCCAGTATTTTTTGCTCAGCAGGCATTATTATTTCAAAAGTACTGGTGTAGGATTCCTTTAATTTTTCTTCGAGTCTTTGGTGATGAATCTTTTTCCTAACTCTTTCTTTTTTATACCGCTCAACCAGTAATCTGTCTTTGTCAAATTCATCAATAATGATCTGATAGGTCTTTGCATCCACTGGGCTCATATGACTTTTTACTTCAATATTTTTCTTTTTCAAAAGACTAATAATTTCCTGATGAGAAATATTGAGTTCTTTTGCTATTTGTACGACTCTTACCATTTTTGTTTTTGTTTCAGCCATTTAAATTTTAAGATTGTTCAGTTTCTACCGTTTCTTCCTTTTTTTTCTCATCTGATTCCAAGGGAGATTCATCATCTACCTCGGTAGTAAGCAAAGTTTCATCGATAATTTCATCGGGTTCAGATCCCTCCTCATCTACCACAGTATTGTTTTGTTCCTCAATAATATCATTGATTCTTGATGAAATTTGAGATAATGTTTTTTCTCCCATACCCTTTATAGCCAACAGTTCTTGTTCAGATTTATCCCGGAAATCGTTCACGGTAATTATGTTCGATTCTCCGAGTAATTTAACCATTCTTGGAGTCAATTCCTGAATATCCGAAAGATTAACATGATCATCTTTTTTACCACCTGAATGGTCCGACTCCTTCACAACATCTATGGTATATCTGGTCACATCTGCAGCCAGTTTCACATTTACATAATTTTTTCCGGCCGCTGAATCAATATCTTCATCATCAAACACAGCTAGGCAGTACTTTTTATCATCATCAATATATAGATTTTTTGGAATGGCAGGAGAAAGAGCTCTTGTGATCAATACTTCCGGTTGGAGACTGTAATTCACTACATCAATTTTTTCACCATTCAATTCCCTTACGATAGATTGAATACGGTTTCCTCTCATTCCAACGCAAGCGCCAACGGGATCAATTCTTCTGTCGGAGGATCTTACAATTATTTTTGAACGCATCCCCGGTGATCTGGAAATAGCGAGTATTTCTACAATGCCATCTTCAATTTCAGGTACTTCCATTTCAAAAAGTTTAAATAAGAATTGATTATCACCCCTGGATACAATGATATCTGGACCTTTTGGAAGCATTTCAACAGACTTGATGACGCATCGGATTGTGTCGCCTCTGCGATATCTTTCACTTTCAATCTGTTCTTCTCGGGGCATTCTCATTTCACTTTGATCAATATAAATGTAAACAAAATCACGCTGTACCTGTCTTACATCCCCAATAACAATTTCACCAACTTTATGATAATAATCTTCAAAAATAGATTTTTTCTCAATGTCGCGTATTCGTTGGGATAAAAATTGCTTTGCAGTAGTTACATGACGGCGGTTAAAGACAGTCGTCGGATCAACCACTTCGATAAAGGAATCATCCATTTTAAGTCCCGGTTCCACCGCTTGTGCGTCTCCTAATTCAATTTCCAGCGATGGATCCATCACACTTTCTACAATAGTCTTTTCTTGATAAATCTCGATTTCCCCTTTATCGATATTAACAATGACATCGCAATTTGATGAATCACCATATTTTTTTTCAACCAGTGCTATAAATAAATCTTCGATAATCGCACCGAGTTCAGTACGATCGATATTTTTTTCTTTCGCTATTTCTGAAAATATTGCAATTAAATCCTTACTTATCAAAAGTGCCTCCTGATATTACTATTTCTAAAATACTAAATTCCATGAAATTAGATTTCCATTTTTAATTAATGAATTAAATCAATACTCTATACTACAAAAAAGTGGGTGTTTTACCCACTCGCAGCGCCAAATCTACTTTATCACCCCTGTTATCGCAAGATAAATTAAGACAGGGATTTCCTATATTTTATGTAGTCATTGAAGACTATTTTTACTCGGTATCGGTAAATTCAATGAATGATTTTAATTCCTTCACTTTATCAGTAACAGCAGAAAATACATTTTTTTCTGTATCGAATTGGTCAAGGATTGCTGCCGCTTCCGAAAAATTATTTGTTTTAATCAACGCTTCGACAGCATATAGTTTAAATTGTCCCTTATAATAATCATCATTGATGATATTTGACGCTTTCAAATAATGTTCAGCGGATATTTGCAAATTTCCCCTGTCTTCTTCAATTTTAGCCATTAAGTCATACCCGGAAGCTTTCAACCTGGGATTTTTACCATTTTGAAAATAAAGTTGAATATTCTCTTCACCCTTCGCAGTATCTTTCACTTCGAAATACGATTTACTCAAATAAAAATACGCCTCAACAGCAGATTGGGTCGAAGGATATTCATCCAGAAGTAATTCAAATTCATTGATTGAATCTTCAAAGTTATTTAACTGAAAACTAATAATTCCCCTTGTTAATAGTTTTTGTGCTTCTTTATTCGCTGATTTACTGATACCTGTAATAATCAATATTCCGGCAATCAGAGCGATACCAATTCCTCCAACAATTTTTACTTTCTTTACATTAGCTTCATAATATTTCTGTGCTTTGTATAGAGACTCTAACATAGCATCATGTTTTATATCCTTTATTGTAATTTTTTTCTTTGGTCTTAACATTATCTACCAACCTCCGTCATTATTTTTAATTATAGCATCAATAATTAAGTGAATTTAAAATTCTTGTACCCCCGACAGGATTCCCCGCCTGCGTGACTGCGTCAGCGGTCGGGCAGGGAACCTGAAGGTAGACATTTTGAACTTCATTATTTTATTAGCCATTTTTATGTACCCCCGACAGGATTCGAACCTGCGACACTCGCCTTAGGAGGGCGATGCTCTAATCCGGCTGAGCTACGGGGGCAAAATTAAAGATCAATGTTTCAACATTCAATCTGAATTATGAATCAATCTCATAAGTTAAATCTCTTGTCATTAATCTATTCACTACGACTACAGGATCTTCATCCATAAACAAAACAGAAAAAATCGCTGAGCATATGGGCATTTCCACATCGTTCTTTTGCATCAATTCATAGACTGATTTTGTTGAATTCACCCCCTCTGCAACCACTTCCATTTTTTCCAAAATGTCTGTTAGTTTATTTCCCCTGCCAATCTCCTCCCCGACGAAACGATTACGGCTGTGACTGCTGAGGCAAGTGGCAATTAAATCACCAATCCCGCTAAGACCAGCAAAAGTTTCCGGGACTGCACCCATTTTGATTCCAAGCCGCTTAATCTCAACAATACCACGAGTGATGAGTGCAGATTTTGTATTGTCCCCAAATCCAATGCCATCGCAGATTCCTGCTGCAATTGCGATAATATTTTTTACGGACCCGCCTAATTCAACACCTAAAATGTCGGTACTGGCATAAACCCTGAATGTTTTGGATGAAAAAGTATCCTGAATGAGTTCAATGGATTGCTGATTGATTCCAGCAGCTACAACAGTAGTAGGTATGTTTTTAACGACTTCTTCCGCATGACTTGGACCTGAAAGGGTAATTATATTATCTAATTTCACATCTCCTTCATCATTAATGATTTCACTCATTCGTTTTAGTGAATCATTCTCAATTCCTTTCGCAAGATTAACAATAATAGTATCCTTAAATTGATTTCTGAATTTTTTACATATTGATTTCATAGCATGGGAAGGGATTCCCAACATTACTATATCAGATTTTGGGATGTTATTTAAATTAGAGGTTAATGCTATGTCAGGATTGAAACGTAAATTTGGAACACTTGGGTGTTTTCCGATTATTTTTAACTGATTAATAAATGCTGTGTTTCGATGCCAACCGGTTATGGAATGCCCCAGACTTGACAAATATTGAGCCATGGTTGCGCCCCATGATCCAATTCCAATTACAGATATAATCCTTTTTTGCATTATGTAAAATTAATATTTTTGATTTAAGAAATCTTAAAGTAAAATTTTAATTATTAATTATTCGTTTCATACTTATTATAACGCTCAAATTAAAATATAAAGCGATTTTTTAATAGTTTGTAATTCAAGCCGGGATGGCGGAACTGGTAGACGCGTTGGTCTCAAAAACCAATAGCCATTTGGCTGTGGGGGTTCGATTCCCCCTCCCGGCACATTGGTCATATTCTCCTTTAAGTCCTTCATTTTTTAATGAATGTATTATAGTAAGTACTTCTTTTAAGTCTCATTATTAATGGAGGAGCAGACTACATTATATTTGTTTTTATTTTAAGTTATTCTTTAGGTGGTAGTTTACAGGAACGATCGATAATTTAGAAGTTTTGAAAAAAATTTAAAATTATTTGTTTTAATTCTTGACAAACACATTTTAACATATTACTTTCAAGCAAGGCTGTAAATGCCTTTCCCGCGAGGTAGGGGTAGTGCTTCTAATTGCTCCGAGGTCTTTTGAAGTCTGCCCCTATTTTCTTATCCACTCCTAATCCACGTTTTCATGCTTTTTAACTGGAAATTTTTTATCATTATAATAGTACATAAAGATATCAGAGTTAAAGGGTTCAAATCTTACTTTAGGGAATAATTCTTTCGGGAAATTATCTTTTAATCTCACTTCATCTATTTTGTTCAAGTAAAATATAAAAGATATTTCTTCAGTAGATAATTTTTTATCATTATTATCATATTTTGTTTCAAACCATTGCCAGATAAAATCACTATTTTCTGCCCACTGGAATATTGAAAGAATGATTTCTTTTTGACTGGACCAAAGACTCAATTTGGCTACCAATGTTGTATCCCTCAAATTTAGTAACTCTAAATTTATTTCATTCATATCCACCCTCCTTATAGAATTATATAGTGAAAAAAACGATAATTATAATAGAAATATCTATATAATACATTCAACATTTTCTGTTGAAAATAATGAATAAGTTATTTTTTTCCTTTCTTAGGTGGTACCCTTTCAATCAAATCGTCAATATCTTTTTGTGCGGTTGTCAATCTCTGATCAATGTCACTGACTTGCCTGGAAGTAAGTCTCTTAAATGAATTAAATCGTTCTGTTTGATCTTCAATATCTTTTCTCACCTTTCTGAAATTATTTTCCGACTCACGTGAATGGTCATCCAGGTTTAATTGGACCATCTCGATATTTCTTGATAATGAATCCGCTACCGATTCTATATAATCAGTATTAGCAATAATGTCTTTCTGGGCTTTTCGCACGTGTTTTCCTCGTCCGATGAATTGAAGGTTCAATGTCCTAAGATCTTCCCTGAATTCATTATTTACTTCATTCACGTGCTTTAATTGCTCCTGTTCTATTTCATTCAATCTTGCAAACATTCTGTCTGTTGTCATCTTAAAATAAACTGCTGCCGCAACCCAGCCAACAACGATAAGTATTAATATTTTATCCCTTGTTTCCATTATTGATCCTCTTTCACTTTTTCAATTTCTAATAATTTCCGCTCCCAAGGAGTCAAATCCTCCTTATCTCCAGAATCTTTTTGTTCTTCTTTTTCTCGAATTAAACCTGATTTGATTTTCTTGAGCATTTCTTCTTTTTCCATTTCAGTCTCAATTAACCTCTCAACAAATCCTTTAATTTCATTATTATATTTCTCAATCGTATCGTTGAGTCTTGAAAATAATTCCTCAAGCAAAAGTGTTCCGTATTCTTGATTGACATTAGTTAGCAAATCATCCAGTTTTTCACTGAAGTATGTTTTTCGACTTTCAGGATTTTTAAAATCTAAAGACATATTATTGTTATCACTTAGTTAAAAAAAAGGTGATTAGTTAAAAACGGACCAAAGTGAATTTTGACCAATTTATGATAGATATTTCCCTTTCTGT
>CAYXUG010000052.1:0-14152 GCA_964468655.1 uncultured bacterium
TTCCATGGCTTCTTTAACTCTGCTATCTGTAAACCATGTCTATGGTAAGACACTGTTATTCTTCAATTTTGACTTTTCCTGAAAATGATGATTCAAAGGTGGTGATTAACTCCGGTTTGGTTGCGTCTGAAATTAAGATTATCATTTGATCTGAATTTGTTGAATTTTCAATTTTACCCCCAAACCGGTAAATGAGATTCCTCACTTTACCCTCCAACTCTGCAGGTACATTTAAATGCAGAGTACTTTTTAAAACATACTCTTTTAACTCCCCACTTTCTATGCAGATGGAAGCACATTTCGAATACGCACGTGCCAGTCCGCCGGTGCCTAGTTTGGTGCCGCCAAAATATCGTACAACAAACAGTGCGGCATTAACAATCTCCTGTTTCTGCAATTCCATTAAAATAGGAATGCCCGCTGTGCCGGGCGGTTCACCAGCATCTGAACTCCCTTCAGAAATTTTGTCTTCCAAAAACCTCCATCCGTAACAAATATGGGATGCATCGTGATATTTTTTACCTAACTCATTCAATTCATTCCGGAAATCAGATTGAGATTCAATGGGAATTAAAAAACCGAGAAATTTGGACTTCTTTTCCTTATAAATAACCTGTGATTCTTTTGCGGGAATCTTCAATGAATCTAATTGAAAAATTAAGACTGCCTGAAATTCAGCCGTATTGGTACACCGGTAAAATCAAATTGATCTCTGAACGTATTTTCCAGATAATTCCGGTAGGACTCCGGTATCAACTTCGGATAATTGCTGAACAAACTGAATGCCGGTGGTCCCGATTGAGTCTGCGTGCAATACTTAATCCGTATGTTTTTTGCCTGAACCGCCGGCGGCTGATACCGCCGAACCGCTTTTTCAATAACTTGATTAAGCTGAGATGTTGAAATAGTTTGTTTCCACAGTCCGTAAATCCTGATGCATTCGGGAATCAGCTTTGAAATCCTCTGCATTGTTTTGGCGGACACAAATTGCACCGGATAATTCTCAACAGATTTGTACTGCCTTGACATCTCTCGTTTGAAATTTTCCACCGTCTTCGTTTCCTTTTCAATGAGGTCCCACTTGTTTACAACCAAAAAAAGACCTTTCCTCTTATCAATAACACCACGGACAATCTGCTGATCCTGCTTATCAAACCCCTTATCCGCATCAACTACAACCATCACAACATGAGCCCTTTCAACAGCTCTCAATGTTCGTAAACTGCTGTAATATTCAATGCTGTTTGCCATTTTGGATTTCTTTTTCAATCCTGCCGTATCCACCAGAATAAAAGTGTCTCCATGAAACTTAAATTTTGAATCAATGGAATCCCGGGTAGTGCCGGGAATATTTGTCACAATTGCTTTTTCTTCGCCCAGCAGTGCATTGGTGATAGATGATTTCCCCACATTCGGCATGCCGACAATGGCAATCCGCATGGCATCCGGTTCTTCGATTTTCTCAGGTGGCAATGCACCAAAATGACTGATGACTTCATCCAGCAGGTCACCGATTTTTCTACCATTCAGCGCTGAGATTGTATGGAGAGAATCAAATCCCAGCGAATAGAACTCACTTCCCAATACTTCCTGCCGATTGTTGTCAATTTTGTTCACAACCGAGATGCAGGGTTTGCCGGATTTTCGAATCATATCGGTAAGAATTTTATCCGTGGATGTGATGCCGTCCCTCGCATCCAATAAAAGAAGAAGCACGTCCGCTTCGGCAATTGCAATTTCCCCCTGCTTTCGGATGGACGATTCAATATCTCCCGGTTCATCAGGAATATATCCTCCTGTATCCACAATGGTGAAATCCCTGTCAGTCCATTCAACGGTGCCGTATTTACGGTCTCTTGTAATTCCTTCCTGCTGATCCACAATAGCTTCGCGTTTTTGGATCATGCGGTTAAAGAGAGTTGATTTACCGGTGTTGGGCCGGCCAATGATGGCTACGATTGGTTGTGGCATGGTTCTTTGGTTTAATCCTTTTTGTTAAAAATGAACGAGCGCCCGATGGGAATCGGACCCACATGACGAGCTTGGGAAGCTCGAATGTTACCATTACATCACGGGCGCATGCGACTTGAAATTTATGACTAATATTCATCGGGTACAAAAATTTGTTAACAACAATTTTTAACTTTTTCAAACTTTTATATAATATTCCCTAATTAGGAGTTGACAAAATTTGATGGTTGTTCATAAATTGTGGGTGCCATACTCGCGGAGTTTAGGCATACTTGCTTGCTACTTTTTACATTATAATCCCATCCTATAATCTTAGTTAAATGGAGACTGACATGGCAGAAGCATTACAATTCGAATTTCCTATGGTTGGGACGTCCGAAAAGACCTCGGATGAAAAGAATAAACCGGTTAATATTTTACCGGGTGATCATACCAAAACCGATCAACCTCTAACAGACCTACCCGAACTTTTAGGTGAAAAAACACCTGCTGAATACACTTTGGATGGCTACTACGGTGATGATGAACTTGGGAAAAAAATCCTTCAGGACAAGTACCTCGCACCGTGGGAAAAAAATCCCTACGACATGTGGAAACGAATTGCGAAAGCGCTTGCATCCGTAGAAACAAAAGAGAATCAGGATTTCTGGTATAATAGATTCTTCGCCATTCTTGAGGATTTCAGATTCGTCCCCGGCGGAAGAATAATGCACGGTGCCGGCAGGGAAGATATTACCACCACACTGAACAACTGCTATGTTGTGAGCATCAGAGATGATTCAATCGGTGCCATTTACGATGCCATTCGTGAAGAAGCCATGACATACAAATATGGCGGCGGATGCGGTCATGACCTTTCCATTCTTCGTCCCGGTAAATCTGTTATTGAAGGTACCGGCGGGGAATCATGCGGACCTACCGGCTTTATGAATTTATTCAGTGAGAACACAAATACCATAGCTCAGCACGGCAGGCGCGGTGCAAACATGCAGACCCTCAGAATTGATCATCCTGACATTGAAAAATTCATTGAAATAAAAACAGGTGATATTGACATGGTAAAATATTCCAATATCTCAGTGTTGCTTACTCATGAATTCATGAATGCAGTGGAAAATGACGAGGATTTTGACCTAAGGTGGCAGAACAAAGTCTATAAAACAATAAAGGCCAAAGACTTGTGGGATAAAATTATTGAACATGCTCATACAAGCGCCGAACCGGGACTCCTATTCTGGGATACCATGATAGATTATCACAATGCGGAATATTGCAGTCCGCTGGTTTCAACAAATCCCTGCGCCGAGCAACCCCTTCCCGACGGCGGATGCTGTAATCTCGGATCAATCAATCTGGAAAGATTTGTGGATGATGATGGTAATTTTTTAGCGGATCAGTTTAATGAGACTATTGCCATCGCCACGCGGTTCATGGATAATGTTATCGATTACAATATGGAACGTCATGCCTTGCCGGTTCAAAAAGCGAATGCAGAAAAAGACCGCCGCGTTGGAATTGGATTGCTGGGATTGGGTGATATGTTTGTAAAAATGAAAATTGCCTATGATTCCGACGAAGCTCTGAAAATTGCTGAAAAAATCTGCGAAACAATGAGAGATATCGCTTATGAAACGTCTGCTGAACTTGCCAAGGAAAAAGGGATGTTCCTTAACTTCCAATGGGAAGGATATTCAAAGAGTGAATTTGTACAAAATTTACCGGAAAAACTTCAAGATAAGATTAAGCAGAACGGTATTCGGAATTCTACAATCCTGACAGTCCCGCCAACTGGAAGCGGCGCTATTGTTGCAAGAGTCACCTCCGGGATTGAACCCATATTTCAGACTTCCTATTACAGAAGAGTAAAGAAAAATGAAGGTTACGGAAAAACATTTGATGAATTCAAAGTCTATCACCCGCTCATCCAAAAAATGTTCGGCACGGATAAAAATCTACCGGATTATGTTTTAACCGCCCATGACATCGATCCCTTTTTCAGGGTCGAAATGCAAGGCGTCATTCAAAAGTACATTGATTCGTCAATCAGTTCAACTGTAAATCTCAAATCAGATATCCCTGTGGAAACTGTTTCGGACATTTATATAACAGCTTACAAAGCAGGATTAAAGGGAATCACGGTTTACAGGGAAAGTTCAAGAGAAGGTATCCTGATTAGTGAAAAACAAAAAGCCGCTGAAATAGCAGCCACAGAAGAAACTCAAGTAAAAAAAGAAGAAATGGTTAGTTCGGATGAAGAAACACCTGTGACTGAATTATCGAATTATACCGAACCACTCAAACCTAGAATCCGTCCCGCTGTAACAAATGGCGTCACCAAACGCATTCGTACGGGCGAGGGTTCCTTGTACATTACAATAAACGAAGATGAAAAGGGATTGTGCGAAGTATTCACCGCCATAGGAAAAGCTGGCGGAAATGCTCAAACACAGGCAGAAGCCATTAGTCGCCTGATTTCCTTAGCGCTGCGGTCCGGAATTAATCCAGCTGATATTATAAAACAATTAAAAGGCATTAGCGGGCCAAGTCCTACGTGGGAAAATGGTCACCTGGTTCTCTCTACTCCTGATGCTATCGGCCGCGCACTGGAAGAATATTTAGAAAAACATCAAACCAACGGGTCCGAAGAAACCGAACATAAAAGTACTATGTTTACTATGGAGGAAACCCCAGCTGAAACACTCGTTTTGGATTATAATCCCCGGACCATGGTTACCTGTCCGGATTGCGGCAGTACTGTCATGCATGAAAGCGGATGTGTAACGTGTCCGAGCTGCGGATATTCCAAGTGTGAATAAAACTAATAACTGATACACATATAAAAAAGCCCTCAAACGAGGGCTTTTTTATTGTTCAAAATATTAAATATCGGTCTTTAAGTTTCTTTAATTTCTATCTCTTTACTGTTCTGCAATTTATTTAACTGTTCTATGAAATCATCAGTGATTTTTTGAACTTCATCGTGTGCATATCGTCCCTCATTTTCAGAAATCTCATTTGAGTGTTCCAATTCCCTGAGGTGATTATTGATGTCTTTTCTGACATTTCTGACAGCTATTCTCCCTTCCTCCGCCAATGTATGAACCAATTTTACCATTTCATTTCTTCTCTCTTCGGTGAGTGCAGGGATTGGCACTCTGATGACGTTACCATCATTGGCAGGATTTAATCCCAAGTCAGCTGCCTGAATGGCTTTTTCTATATCGAATACCAAATTCTTATCAAATGGCTGAACCACCAGTAATCTCGCCTCTTGTGCGGTGATATTAGCTATTGTTTTCAATGGTGCAAGGGAGCCATAATAAGGCACCTTCACTGTTTCCAGCAAAGCAGGAGATGCTCTACCTGTTCGAATCTGGGTGAATTCATGTTTGACGTGTTCAATAGCAGAAGTCATCCTTTTTTTTGCGTCCTGATAAAAGTTTTTTAAATCAGCCATATCTTACTCCTTGATCAAAGTTCCTAAGTGTTCCCCGCACAATATCTTTTTTAAATTCTCTTTATCATTCAAATCGAATACAATGATAGGTAATTTATTTTCCTGGCATAGTGTAACCGCCGTTAAATCCATAATCCTTAACCCGTCTTCAATAACCTGTTGAAAAGTGAGAGAATCATATCGAACCGCATTCGAATGTTTCTCCGGATCTTTATCATAAACACCGTCCACTTTTGTACCTTTCAATACAACGTCGGTTTCCAATTCAGTCGCTCTTAAAACAGCGGCTGTGTCTGTGCTAAAATAAGGATTCCCAGTTCCACCCGCAACAATAACGACTCTACCTTTTTCAAGATGTCTGATAGCCCGTCGGCGAATATAGGGTTCAGCCAATTGAGAAATGGTAATAGCTGTCAGTGTTCTCGTTGGGCACCCTGTTTTTTCTAAGGCGTCCTGCAGTGTTATGGCATTGATGATGGTGGCGAGCATTCCCAAATAATCGGCTGAAACTCTATCCATTCCCTGATGTTCAGCCATTTCTCCTCGAATGATATTACCCCCGCCGATTACAATCCCAACCTGCACCCCAAGATCGCACGCGGATTTCACTTCTTCAGCAAGAAATTTTACCTTGGCGGGATCTACGCCAAAACCCTTGTTTCCTGAAAGAATTTCTCCGCTTAACTTAAGCAGAATCCTTCCATACACAGGTTTTGTCATAGATTGGTTTGGTTTATTATAACTGTCCGTTTGACGAAGAAGATCCCTCGCCCACTTCAAAACGGGAGAAACGACCGATTGTAATATTTTCACCCACAGTTGCAATCGTTTCAGTCAGAATATCCTTGATTGTTTTATCACTGTCCTTTATGAAAGGTTGTTCCAAAAGGCAGGATTCCTGAAAGAATTTATCCAATTTCCCCTCGACAATTTTATCCAATACATTATCAGGTTTATTCAATTGCTTTGCCTGTTCTTTATAGATTTCTTTTTCCCTCTCAATAATATTACTATTCAGATTATCCTTGTTAACTGCAAGTGGATTCGTGGCAGCAATCTGCATGGCAATATCTTTTGCAAACTGCGTAAATCCATCGGTCTTGGCAACAAAATCAGTTTCACATTTTACTTCAACCAAAACTCCGATTCTGCTTCCGGGATGGATATAGGAATGAACAACGCCCTGATCTGCTGTCCTCGAACTTTTCTTTGCAGCTTTTGCGGTGCCTTTTTTCCTTAAATAATCGATTGCGGCATCAACATCACCCTTTGATTCTACCAATGCCTCTTTGCAGTCCATAATGCCCGCGCCTGTTCTTGATCTTAAATCTTTTACACTTTTTGAATCTACCGTCATGCTTCTTCTATTATTTCCTCTTCTTTGTTATTCGGATTATCATCATCTGTTTCTTCATCATTTTCAGATGTTCCCTTCTCAACTTTTTCTTCTACTATTTCTTCCTTGTGATCCCCCTGCTCTTCCTGAGCGTTGGAAACCTCCGTTAATTCTTCTTTTTCTTCTGATGCAGGTTCATCGACTTTCACCTCAACTTCAGTCTCTTCTTCAGTTTCTTTTACAACCTCTTCATCGCTCGGATATTCCATAGATTTCGCATGACAAACCGCTCTGGACAATTCACTTACAATCAATTTGACGGCGCGAATTGAATCATCATTGGCAGGGATGGGATAATCAATGCTTCTGGGGTCAGTATCCGTGTCAACAACAGCAACAATTGGAATATTGAGTACCTTTGCTTCATTTACAGCAATATGTTCATTGTTTCCATCAACAATGATTAAAACATCAGGAAGCCGTTTCATATCTTTTATTCCCCTGTGAAGATCCTGCAGCTTCAATCTTTCACGGTCAAGCGATAAAAGTTCTTTCTTAGTGGCATTTTCAAATAGGGCTCCGGATTCCTTTTCAAGAACATGGAGACGTTTAATACTTTTGCGGATTGTAGTAAAATTGGTTAATGTCCCGCCCAGCCAGCGTTCTACGACATAGAACATCCCGCATTTATCTGCTTCCTGCTGAACGATATCCATAGCATTTTTCTTGGTACCCACAAACAGCACTTCACCGCCGGCATGAACCACTTCGGTGATATAATCCACAGCTTTTGATAATTCCTTGAGTGTTTCATCCAAATTAATAATATGGATGCCATTTTTTGACATGAGGATATAAGGACGGTAATTAGGATTCCACTTTCTGATCACATGACCAAAGTGTGCACCTGTACTCAACAAATCATCGAATGTTACATTCATATAAATAATGGATTAACGTTTAGAAAATTGAAATGCTCTCCGCGCACCCCGAAGTCCATATTTCTTGCGTTCCTTAACACGGGCATCACGTGTTAACATTCCGGCCCGTTTGAGAACCGGTTTGAATTCATCACTCATTTGAGCTAAAATTTTACTTATTCCGTGCCGGACAGCGCCTGCCTGCCCCGTCAGCCCACCTCCTCTGACATTTACCATAATATCGAATTTACCCATCTGATCCACTAAAATCAGGGGCTGTTCAACAAGTTTCCTCTGGGAGACTCTCCCAAAATATGTTTCAAAATCACGTTTGTTAACCATGATTTTTCCTTTGCCGGAATTTAAGAACACCCGGGCAATGGAAGATTTCCTTTTTCCTACTGAAGAATATTTGTCACTTACCATACCGTTTAAATTTTAAGCTCCTTTGGTTGTTGTGCTGTATGGGGATGTTCAGAACCCCTGTAAACTTTTAATTGTTTAATAATTTTCCTTCCGAGACGATTGTGAGGAAGCATGCCTCTTACCGCATTAAAGATAATTTTTTCCGGCTGGTTGCGCCTGAGTGTATGGAGGTCTATTAATTTAGCGCCTCCCGGGTATCCCGAATGGGAGAAATATTTTTTATCCATCTCCTTTTTCCCCGTTACTCTTATTTTTTCTGCATTGACTACAATAACGTGGTCGCCCATATCCATGTGCGGTGTAAAAGTCGGCTTATGTTTACCCCTGAGAATGGTTGCAATTTTACTTGCAAATCTCCCAAGAGTCTGACCATCTGCATCGGTCAACCACCAATCCTTTTGTTTCTCACTTTCGATCATTGAATATGTTTTCATCTGTTTTTCCAAACAAGTTAAGCTTTGAAAATTAATTTTAGATTCTTTTCAAAACAAGAATTATTATAAACTTTAAGAGGATAAAACTTTAACTGACTTTTAAAAAGGATCATTTAATCTATTAAAGTGATTAAACCTCGATGAATAACACCTGTTACTTTCCCTCTTAATTTTTCCCCCATAAAAGGGCTGTTTCTCGATTTGGAATAAATGTCCCCTTGAGTGAATTCCCAGTCTTTTTCCGTGTTTAATATGACCAACTCCGGATTCAGGCCCACTTTAAATAAATTTGTTTCTAATCCAATGACTTCTCTCGGTTTTATAGTCAATGCTTTAATCACATCTGTTAATGAGACTGAAGCATCACCGAGTTTTTTCCAAACGGCTCCAAAAGCAGATTCCAATCCAATCATTCCGGGAGGCGCAAGGTCAAAAGGCATTTCTTTTTCTTCTACTGTGTGTGGTGCGTGGTCTGTTGAAATGCAGTCAATAAGACCACTTTTCACACCGTCAATGAGCGCTTTTCTGTCTTCTTCACACCGGATAGGTGGTGCCACTTTAAAATTCGTGTTATACGACTCTAAATTTTCATCTGTAAAATAAAGATGATGGGGTGTCACCTCAACCGTTACATTGACACCAACTTGTTTCATTTTCTCAATGATTTCAAGAGATTTACGACTGCTGACATGTGGGATGTGAATCTGCCCTCCAATCATTCTGTTAATATCAAGGTCCCTGTGGATGATGGTGGATTCGCTCACATCGGGAATTCCGCTCAAACCGAGTTTCGTTGACCACGTACCCTCGTTCATCTGACCATCACCTTTTAGCGCCAAGTCCTCCGAGTGATTTATTATTGCCACTCCAAGAGAGGATGAATATTCAAGTGATCTTCTCATGACACCTGAATCAGACAGCGTGTTGCCGTCATCAGAAAATGCAACGGCGCCGGATTTCACCATAACACCCATTTCTGTCAATTCTTTGCCCTTTTGCCCTTTTGTAATGGCGCCGATGGGAAAAACAGTCACCGGCAGTGATTCCGCCTTTTCGAGGATAAAGCGGATGGATTCAGGACTGTCCAGCGGTGGATTGGTGTTTGGCATAACACAGACAGTTGTAAATCCACCGGCAAGGGCTGCCTGCGAGCCGGATGAGAGTGTTTCCTTATCTTCCCTGCCCGGTTCCCTGAAATGGGCGTGGAGGTCGCAGAATCCGTGAGTGATGACCTTGCCTGTGCAGTCAATTGACCTTGCACCTTTTGTGTCAATTGATTTTTCAATACCGGCTATTTTACCCTTCTCTATGAGCAAATCCATATTTTTCTCTTCATTTTTCACCGGGTCAAGAATCGTACCACCATTTAAGATCAATTTTTTCGGAAGTTTTTCGGATTTCAAGAATTTCATTCCTTCTCTTGTTGATCTTCGGGAATATCACCCAACAACAAATATAACAGCGACATTCTTACCGCAACTCCATTGAGAACCTGGTCCAGAATGATTGCATTCTTACTGTCCGCTACATCGCTGTCAATTTCCACTCCACGGTTCATGGGTCCCGGATGCATGATTGTCAGCGTTTTGTCCAATGCTTCAATCCGTTCCCGGGTAATACCGAATAAATCACGGTACTCTCTGACCGATGGAATATAACTGACTCCCTGCCGTTCGAACTGAATTCTGAGAACGTTCACAGCATCAGCCCACTCCAGAACTTCATTAAGATTGTAATTCACCATAACGCCAAACTGTTCAACATCCACGGGCATAAGTGTCGGCGGACCGCAGACAGTTACCTCGGCGCCCAATTTTGTGAGACCAATCATATTTGATCTTGCCACACGGCTGTGGGTAATGTCGCCGATTATTGCAATTTTCAATCCTTTAATTTTTCCTAATTTCTCCTGTATGCTCATCATATCAAGAAGCGCCTGCGTGGGATGTTCATGCATACCATCGCCCGCATTGATGATTACAGAATCCACAAATTTTGTGAGATGATTGGGAGCTCCCGGCGAGGGATGCCGCATGACGATTCCGTCAATCTTCATGGCTTCAATATTCTGCGCTGTATCCTTGAAACTTTCCCCTTTCGACAGACTGCTGGTGCTGGCGGAAAAATTAACCGTATCTGCTGAAAGACGTTTCTGAGCCAGCTCAAACGAAATTCGCGTCCTTGTGGAAGGTTCATAAAACAGATTTACGATTGTTTTTCCCTGCAAAGTAGGTACTTTCTTTATGGGACGATCCAGAACCTCCCTGAAAGTGAAAGCAGTATCAATTATTTTTTTGATATCATCTGCAGGAGTGGGTTCCAGCCCCAGGAGGTGTTTGTTCGCCAGATGACCCATATCAGGAATATTCTACCAGATAAACTGCATCTTCATCATCCGTTTCTTCCAACCGGACGTGAACATGCTCATTTTCGGATGTGGGTACATTTTTCCCCACAAAATCGGCTTTGACGGGCATTTCTCGGTGACCTCTATCGATGAGTACCGCAAGAGAAATGGCTGAAGGTCGTCCGAAATCCATGATTTCATTCATGGCAGCGCGGATTGTCCTCCCCGTATATAACACATCATCGGTGAGAATAATAATTTTACCGTCAATTGAGAATGGAATCTCCGTTCCTTTTACCTGCGGCTGAATTAAGCGTTCTCTGAAATCATCCCTGTAAAATGTCACATCAAGATAACCGATGGAAATTTTCTGACCGGTAATCTTTTCAAGATTCTCCACAAGACGGTTGGCAATGAATTCACCCCTTTTTCGGATGCCCACCAGTACCAGATTTTCGGTGGATTCATACCGCTCCACAATTTCGTGCGCTATCCTGGAAATTACTTTATTGATTCCTTCAGAATCGAGAATGTGTGCTTTTATTTTTTCAGGCATATTAACACACACCCCATCTACGATTCTCTACGGTGGGTAAGCTTTCCTGCTGAAGCAGAAGACCCCTATTATTAGAGGGGATTTTATTAAAAAAATTCCTCCCGGAGTTGGAGGATTGAATATATGTTACTTTATTTTCTTTCATTTTTTCACCTTTCCGTCTCTCTGGACTGGATTAAAGGTCAGTGTCTGCGGGGAATTTATATGAAAAACCTACAGTGTCAAATGTTTTTTTCTTCACCACAAAGTCACTAAGGCACCAAGGTAATGGATTATTGGAGTGATGAAGCGATGGTGTGTTAGTTAGATGGATAAATGGACACTTCCTAAGTTCTGCAGGGATATTTTGCATTTTGTTTTTTGAAATTTGAATTAAAAATAAAACACCGCTACCCCCTCTTTAAATTCTCCCCCGTGAAGGGGGAGAAAATTAATTGTAAATTCCTCACTATTTTCCTGTATCAAGGTGCTTCGGTTCAATTTACATTTTGTTATTTACTCCTTAAATCATCATTCGATATTCGAAATTCAAATGTTGCTTTACACACCCCCTCGATAAATCGAGACCCCTCTTTTTAGAGGGGATTTTTTCTCAGCGTCTCCGTGTCACTGTGGTTTAAAGTCCTTTTGTAGTAAAAATTATCTCCTGAAGGATTGATTCTGAATCATCAATATTGATTGTTAAATCAATTTTTTCCTTATCAAACCATTTCATCTGCTTTTTGGCATATTTTCTTGTGCGGAGATTGATTAAATCCACCATGTCGTCGTAATCCAGTCCACCATTCAAATGCTGAATGATTTCCCGGTAACCGATGCTGTCCATGGGATGGCAGTCCGTTCTGTACACTTTTTCGAGGAGTGATTTCACCTCTTCCACCCAGCCGTTTTTCAGCATTGACGCCGTGCGGTTCTCTATCCTTTTTGCGATTGAATCCAGTGATCCTTTCAGATAAATGGTAAAATACTGATTCTGCTTTTGGGAATTCAGCTTCTGCCTGCGGAAGTGCTCGGACGGAGGCAGTCCTGTCATTTCATAAATTTCCAAAGCTCTCAAAAGCCGCTTGTGATTGTTGGAATGAACAATTTCCGCATACTCAGGATCAATCTTTTTTAGTTTTTCTAATAGTTTAATTGACCCTTTTATTTCAAGTTGTTCTTTAAGTTTTTTTCGGATGTTTTCATCTGTACCGCTGCCGTCAAAAAAACCAGTGGTGAGCGCACGGAAATAAAGCCCACTTCCTCCGCACACAATTGGTACCCGTTCCCTGATCAATGTTCCCTTTTCCCGGTCTCCCACCATTTTCGCATATTCTCCCGATGAAATCGCCTGATCCGGATTTATTTCTCCAAACAAATGATGCTGAATTCCGTTCATCTCTTCTGGTGTTGGCTGGGCGGTCCCAATCTCCATAAACCGGTAAATCTGCCGGGAATCGAGCCCAATTACTTCTCCGTTTAGCTCTTTTGCTAATTTTACCGCGAGAGAACTTTTCCCTGAGGCGGTGGGACCGACAACGACAAAAGTTTTATTCATAAATCGAGTGGACTCTTCACGCCCATGGCACCCTTATTCATGACATGGGTATATACCATGGTGGTGCGCAGATCTTTATGACCCAGCAATTCCTGAACAGTACGAATGTCATATCCATTTTCGAGTAAATGTGTAGCAAATGAATGTCGTAGTGTATGTACACTTCCTGCCTTATGTATTCCCGACAACCGAATCGCTTTTTTTAAAGCGCGCTGTAACGTGGTATCTGATTGGTGAAATCGTCGTTTCGTTCCGTCATCTTTATCTGGTGAAATCTTTTTAGACGGAAATACATATTGCCAAGCAAATTCCTTATCAGCATTTGGATACTTACGACTTAAACCATACGGCATATACGTTCTACCAAACCCATTTGCTATGTCTTGATCGTGAATCTTTTTAACTGTATCTAAATGGAATCTCATTTTTTCTATTAAACTTTCTGGAAAAACACTGACACGATCTTTTTCACCTTTCCCATCTCTGACAAATACTTGAAAAGTGGCTAGCTCCACATCTTTCACCCTTAACCGTAAACATTCTGACAATCGCAATCCTGATCCATAGATAAGAGATGTCATCAACCAATGGGTGCCAGATAAATTTTGCAATACACTTTTTACTTCTTCTTTGGTAAAGACAACTGGGATATAATCTGATTGTTTTGCGCGAACTATTTTCAAATCTGTATTTAATGGTGTTCCCAACACTTTATATAAAAATAAAATAGCATTAAGTGCTTGATTTTGGGTTGACGCTGCTACCTTTTTATCCACTGCAAGGTATTCCAAATAAGACTGGAGATGCGTTTCATCCAATACGGATGGATGACGTGTACCATGAAATTTTATATACCGTTTTATCCAATTGATATAGGACTTTTCAGTTCGGTTAGAATAATGTCTTGTACGAATAGCAATTCGTATTTGGTCTAATAGTTTTGTCTTGTTTTTTCCAGTTGTCATTTCTACATTTTTTGCATGGATATGGTTTATTATTTATACAAGGTTACACATAACCACATTTTAAAGCAAATTTTATTAAGCCGTATAACAACACTAATTTTTAAGAAGCATGACTGTGATATACCGGCTTTGACGCCGTATATTTACTGTTAGAAAGCCCGAAATGACCTTTTTATGACAAAGCAATACTAATAGAAAATGAC
>CAYXUG010000053.1:0-13914 GCA_964468655.1 uncultured bacterium
TAATAAAAGAGCATTAAATTCTAAATGTGTAAACCATGTCTATCCAAGTGTCAATAAAACTCCAATTACCCATTTGAGCATCTCTCCCATCTGATGTAATTTCCCATTCATGGTTACATCCAATTCATCCAAAAAACGGCTCTTTCTCATTGATGGATATGCCATGGTGTACAGGGCTCATTTTGCCATGATTCGCAATCCTCTCATCACATCAGACGGCAGGCATACCAGCGCTCTGTTTGGATTTCTCAATTCAATGTTCAAGATTCTGCGGGACGAAAAGCCGGACTATATTGGCGCCATATTCGACGGGAAGGAGAAAACATTCCGCCATGAAAAATATCCCGAATACAAGGCAACACGGGAAAAAATGCCCGATGAACTGAGGGAACAACTTCCGGACCTTTGGCGGTTGATTGAAGCCATGAATATACCGCAGATGACAAAAGAGGGATTTGAGGCGGATGACCTCATCGGCACGCTTGCAGTACAGGCAGAAAAGGAAGGTCTGGAAACATACATCGTCAGCGGGGACAAGGATTTTATGCAGTTAGTGAACTATTCCGTTTTTGTTTACACTCCCGGAAGAATGAACAATCCCACCACCATTTTTGACAGGGAGAAGGTGAAGGAGAAGTGGTCAGTTCCCCCTGAGAAGATGATTGACCTCCTGGGACTTATGGGCGATTCATCCGATAACGTCCCCGGTGTGCGGGGTGTGGGTGCGAAAACAGCCGTAAAACTGCTGAATGAGTACGGCACGGTGGAAAATATCCTCGATCACGCAGAAGAGGTGAAAAACAAGCGTGCCAGAGAGGGATTATTAAACGGAAAAGAATTGGCATTGCTCTCCCGGGAACTGGTTACCATCAAAACAGATGTGCCTCTTGAGTTGTCCGTTGATGACCTCAAACAGAAACAGTTCGATTTTGACTCCATGACTGAATTGTTCAGGGAGTTTGAATTCTTCAGAATGGAGAAACAGTTAAATGACTTTAGGGGAGCTGCGAGCGGAAGAGATGAAACTAGAGACGAGAGCGAGGAAACTAGAAATAAGAAGCTAGAAACTAGAAACGAAATATCAAAAAATTATTCGTGTGTAGATTCGGTTAGAAAAATGGGAAAATTAATAAGTGGAATAAAGAAAGCGAAACTGGTTTCTGTTGATATTGAATCCACTAGTACTGACCCCATGACTGCGGAGATTGTGGGCTTCAGTTATTCCGTAAAAAGCGATGAAGGGTGGTATGTGCCCATACAATTTCCGGAAAAAGGGGAACAACTTTTTGGCGGGGAAGATGACCTCAAAACGGTTCTCGATCTGATTAAACCGATTCTGGAGGACCCCAAAATTCCCAAGTGCGGGCAGAATATTAAATATGATGCTCTTATTTTAAAACGGCACGGGATTAAACTTCAGGGAATAGCATTTGATACCATGATTGCCGCACATCTTTTGAAACCGGAAGAAAGGTCGTATAAACTCGATTACCTCTCTCTCGAATACTTAAAATTTGAGATGCAGCCCATCACCGATCTTATTGGTTCCGGGCGAAATCAGATATCCATGTCTGAAGTGCCTGTGGAAAAAGTGACCCACTATGCCGCTGAAGATGCCGATATTGCCCTTCAACTGGTACCGTTATTGAAAAAGCGATTGAAGGAGGATCAACTGTTAAATGTGGCTGAAGACATTGAATTCCCCATGATTCCCGTACTGCTGCAAATGGAACACGACGGAGTCTATGTGGAAAAACCGATGATGGAGGAGATGTCTCTTTGGATGGAAAAAAAGCTGGACACATTTACAAGGGAAATCCACTCTCTCGCAGGGACGGAGTTTAACATCAATTCTCCCCAGCAGATGGCAGTTATTTTGTTTGACCGGCTCTCTCTCCCGAAAATCCGTCAGCGGTCCACGGATGTCAATGTTTTGAAAACACTGAAATACCAGCATCCCCTCCCGGAGAAGGTGCTGGGGTACCGGAAATTTCAAAAACTGAAATCAACCTATGTGGATGCTATCCCGAAACTGATCCACCCGGAAACTGACCGAATCCATTCTTCATTCAGCCAGACAGTGGCAGCCACCGGACGGCTCTCAAGCAGCAATCCCAATTTCCAGAATATTCCCATCCGCGAGGAGGAAGGAAGAGAAATCCGGAAAGCATTCCGTACTCAGGAAAAAGGATGGGTGATTTTTTCGGCGGACTATTCTCAGATCGAGCTCAGAATCATGGCTCACATTAGCGGTGATGAAACGTTGAAAAGAGCGTTTTTGGAGGGAGAGGATATTCATGCTCACACCGCCAGCAATATCTACGGAGTTCCTGTGGAGAACGTGCTTCCTGAAATGCGGAGAACGGCAAAAGTGGTGAATTTTGGTGTTATGTACGGAGCGGGACCTTTCCGGATGTCGCAGGAATTGGGCATTCCGCAAAGGGAGTCAAAAATTGTCATTAAAACATATTTTGACCGTTACCCCGGAATCCGGTCGTACATCGATTCTACTCTCAAAAAAGCGCGAAATGAAAATTATGTGGAAACAATGCTGGGCCGGCGGCGGTATTGTTACGATATCAATAATACAAACCAGAGAATTAGAACTGCCGTTGAGCGGGCAGTCATCAATATGCCCATTCAGGGAACCGCAGCGGAAATGATCAAGCTGGCAATGATTAAAATTCATGAAAAACTAATAAATTTGAAAACAAAAATGATTCTGCAAATTCATGACGAATTGCTGTTTGAAGTCCCTGATGATGAACTGGGCGAAGTAAAGCAAATGGTGATAGAAGAAATGGAATCAGCCATGACATTGGATATTCCCATCGTGGTTGACAGTGGTGTGGGAGAATCGTGGTTTGAAGCACACTGATTGGAAATATGAAACTTGCTTGTCCGTCGTATCCACCGGTAGGTGGAGTAGATGGAAAACGGGAAATATGAAACTTGCTTGTCTGTCGTGTCCGTCGGTAGGTGGAGTAGACAGAAAACTGGAAACCAATCACCAACTACTACTCACCAATGTATAAATCACTATCTGTGGACGGAGGTGCTACTAAAACCGATCTTCTCCTCGTAAATACTGAAGAGAATGGCGGATATTTTCACAGCGGTAAAGGAACCAATCCCAATGTGTATGGTGAAGATGGGATTCACCGATTGATGGATTTGATGAATGAAATTTGTACACACGCAAGGATCGAAAACTCGCATATTGAATGGGCAGTATTGGGAATTTCCGGAATTGGAAGACCGTCCCATAAATTGCTGCTGAATGAAAATTTGAATAAACATTTTCCTAAGACTAAAATTGATTTGATGAATGATGCAGAAATGTGCCACGCTCTTCACTTTGGGACCAGTCCCGGAATGACCCTTATTGCCGGTACCGGTTCCATTGCAGTGGGGAGAGATGAGGACGGGCAGTTAAAACGGGCCGGCGGACATGGATTTCAGGTGGGAGACGAGGGGAGCGGTTACTGGCTGGGGAAACGGCTCATCACAGAACTCATCGCGGCGGAACGGTCAAATGCAGAGGATATTGTTGATTTAAAGAAAAAGATAATGGATTATTCCGGCCAATCGGACTTTGAGCAATTCGTCCGGTTTATATCGGAGGACATGGAAAGTGTGGTAAAACTCGCAGGGCTTTCACCTGTTATTTTTGATGAAGCAGAAAAAGGAAATTTATTAGCGTCTCATCTGGTGAATCAGGGAGCGGAAGCGCTTGCAGAGTTGATTGAAGACCTTGCACAAAAACTTAATATGAACGACTCTGTCAGCCAGATTGGAATTGGCGGATCAGTCATAACAAAATCGGATTATTATCAAGAATTGGTTAGGGGTAATCTTCTGTATTCAATGGGTGAAATTGCATGGATGAGGTCTGAATATCCGCCGGTATATGGTGGAATCGCTGCTGTTGATGAAAGTATATCTTTAGGTGAATTGGAGATTGAAAATGTATAGTCCCGTTGCGGAAATTCGATTGGATCATCTTCTCAGGAATTACAGAAAAATTCAGAAGCATGTTGGCACATCGTTGGTGGTTCCCGTTGTGAAAGCAAACGGTTACGGTCATGGTGCTGTTCCTGTTGCAAAAGCGCTTCAAAAAGAGGGAGTGAATTTCTTTTCCGTTTTTACAATTGGCGAGGCCATTGAATTGCGGGAGAGTGGAATTGAAGGCGAAATACTCATTTTCAGCAAGTTGACGGAAGACGGTCTTCCAATAACCATAGAATACAATCTCACCGTAAACGTCAGCCATTTGGATGATATTGATTTTTTGAAACAATATACCGAATCTCACGGAAAATCTCCCAAAGTCCACCTGAAAATTGACACCGGCATGACCCGCCTCGGAGTGGATTTTGACGATGCCGAAAAAGCCATCCTCCATTTCTCCAGTCAAACAGCACTCCAATTGGAAGGAATTTACTCCCACTTCGCCACCTCTGATGAAGGCGATCAGTCCTATGCTCAACTTCAGTTGAAACGGTTTAATGAAATTGTATCAATATGTCATTCAACAAATCTCAAGGTAAAATATTTTCACATTGCCAATAGCGGAGGAATTCTCAATCTCCCCGATTCCTATTTCGATCTGGCTCGTATCGGGATGCTCATGTACGGCGCTTATCCCTCAGATGAAACAACGGAATGTATTGAGGTGGAACCGGTGATGAATTTTAAGGGTCCCATTGTTTCCTGCCGACGGGTGAAGGCGGGAACCCCTGTGAGTTACGGGTCTGTTTATACCCCGGAAGAGGATGCCTTTATAGCAGTGGTACAGACCGGATTTGCAGACGGATTTCCCCGGAACTGGTATGAAAATGGATTCGTCGGATATAAAGGGAAAAATTACAAAATTGCCGGAAGGGTCTGCATGGATCAACTCATGGTGAATTTTGGAGATGATGAACCGAAAGTGGGAGAGTTTGTCCTCTTTTTTGGGGATGATGGGCAAAATCAAATCCGGATTGAAGATATCGCAAGGGAAATCAATTCAACACCGTATGTACTCATGACAGCCATCGGCGGACGGACGGAAAGAATTTATGTGGAAAAGTAAACTTGTAATATCCGCTTTAATCCTGTTTTTACCGGGGTGTACTTTTATTCCGAAAGTTAAGGTTGTTGAAAAAGTTCAGCCGCTTTCCCTTTCAGATTTATCACTGGAAGAAAAGGTGGCGCAGATGTTCATGGTGCGGTATTCAGGACATTATTCCCACGAAGAAAGCTATACTTATCAGCAAATAAAGCGGATGGTTAGTGAAAGACGAATCGGAGGTGTCATCCTCTTTTTTGGCTCTGTTCAAGGCACCATTTCAAATTTGAATGAGTTGCAGGAAATGAGTCGTGTACCGCTTCTGGTGGCTGCCGATTACGAGCGTGGAGTCGGTCAGCAGTTGGACGGCGGCACACTCTTTCCGCCCAACATGGCACTGGCAGCAACCGGATACAAACAATATGCTTACGATCAAGGTGAAATCACGGCAAAGGAGGGTAGAGCCATCGGTGTCCACGTTACCCTTGCACCTGTAATGGATGTGAATTCGAATCCCGAAAATCCCATTATCAATATCCGTTCCTACAGCGATGATCCTCAAATGGTGTCTGACTTCGGTACCGCATTTATCCATGGTGTTCAGGACAATGGCATGATTGCCTGCGCTAAACACTTTCCCGGCCACGGAAACACAGGCACCGATTCTCATACAACACTGCCGATTATTCACGATGATGAATCAACATTCCGAGAAATTGACCTGTTTCCGTTCAAAAGAGCAGTTGAATCCGGAGTCAAAATGATTATGACTGGGCACATTGCTGTTCCTTCGTTAGACGCCACACGACTTCCGGCGTCCCTTTCCCCAAAACTGACAAATGATTTACTGAGGAATGAGTTGGGATTTCATGGAATAGTCATCAGCGATGCCATGGAAATGGGAGGTGTTACAGAATCCTTCTGGACGGGAGAGGCAACTGTAAGAGCTATCGAGGCGGGAACTGATATTGTGCTTATGTCCATGGATGTGGATCAAGCCATTAATAAGGTTGTGGAAGCGGTGAAAAGTGGCAGGTTGTCAGAAAATCGAATAGATAAATCTGTTGATAAAATTCTCAACCTGAAAACAGAACTGAATTTGTGGAATGAAAGAACTGTCTTTTTAGAAACCGCTCGTAAAATAATGGGTCAAACGAAACACAGTTATACAACAGATAAAATTGCCAAACAATCCATAACACTCGTCAAAAATGATAATGGGTACATTCCCATTCCAGTTGAAAAAAGTAAATCTATGCTTCATCTTGCACTTGCAACAGATGAAGGGATGCTGGGATTTTCATCCACGTTCAGATCGCAGGTTTCACGTCTCCACGGAAATGTTGACACGGAGTTTTATTATCAACCTCTGTCTGATGCCGGTATAGAAGAAATTTTACTGAAGGCAGTAGAACACGACTTTATCCTCATCTCACTTTGGATTCGGGTGAGAATGAATCTGGGAACGGTTTCTATTGATTCCACTCATCGTGAATTGATTTCACACTTCCAAAGTACCGAAATTCCCATGGTGACAGTCTCATTTGGGAGTCCCTACCTGCAGGATGTGGATCAACTGGAAACGTATGCATGCGCTTATGGGTACGGCGCTGTTTCCCAACGAGCCATGACCAGTGCCTTGTTCGGTGAAAGCTATGTTACCGGAGGTCTCCCTGTAAGTTTAAGTCAAAATATTCGAAAGGAGACAGGAATAAAATTCTATCCGGAAAAACCACTTTCACCGGCAGATGAAAAATACAATTTTTCAAAAGCTGAAGAAGTGCTTCAGCAAGCACTATCTGATTCGATTTTTCCCGGAGCTCAGGTGGTTGTTGCTAAAGAAGGTGAACTTATTTGGGCTCATCAAATTGGAACCTTGACCTATGATTATGACTCACCTTCAGTGACAGAAAATACTCTTTACGATATCGCTTCACTGACAAAAGTGGCTGCCACAACACCGGTGGTAATGAAACTGGTGGAGAGAAGACTTCTTCCGTTGGACGAACCGGTTTTTCATTTTTTTCCAAAATTCAAGAGAGAGATGAAAGATCAAATTACCGTGAGGCAGCTGCTGACTCACTCAGCGGGACTGAAACCGTTTGAAGAATATCCATTGGGAACTTCACCGGATGACATTCTGAATGACATCATATCCAAACCTTTGATTTCTATTCCGGGAGAGGAATACCATTACAGCGATTTTGGTCCCATACTTCTGGCTAAGATTTGCGAAAAAGTAACAGGTGAATCATTTGATGAACTCGCTTCGAAAACTATTTTTCGCCCACTTGGAATGGAAAATACATTTTTCAATCCCGATTCAAATTTGTTTGATAGAATCCCGCCGACGGAGTTGGATACAGTTTATGGTAGAGGATTGGTGAGAGGAATGGTCCATGATGAAAGAGCGTGGCAATTGGGTGGCGTGGCCGGGCACGCGGGACTTTTTTCCGCTGCCGGCGATTTGGCGCTTTACGCTCAGTTGATGATGGATGAAGGTTTTTTTCAAGGTAGAAGATATTTTAAACGAAAAACGATTGCAGAATTTATCCGGAGACAAAATATTCCTGCAGACAGTGAGCGGAGACTGGGATGGGATACTCCCTCTGAAGAAGGAAGTTCAGCGGGAGATTATTTTTCTGAAGGCAGTTTCGGTCACACCGGTTTTACGGGAACATCCATGTGGATTGATCCTAACAGAAAAATTGCTGTGATTCTTCTTACAAACCGAGTTCATCCTTCCCGAAATCGCGGAGGAATGTTTGAGGTGCGACGGGATTTCCACAATGCAGTCATGAGAACACTCCTCGAGGGGAGTTAGCCGAATCCGTGCAGCTGGCTGATTACATCGTTTTGTTTGGTTACCTTGCTGTCGTTATGGGAGTCTCCACCTGGGCAGGAAGAAAACAGGAATCCGCTTCCAGCTTTTTTCTCGGGAACCGCAATATGCCGTGGGGAATGGTCATGCTTTCTGTGGTGGCTACCGAAACATCAGTGCTGACCTTTCTGTCCATACCCGGACTGGCGTACAAAACGGACTTGGGGTTTCTCCAACTTGCATTGGGATATATCATCGGCAGATGGATTATTGCTCTTTTTTTATTGCCAAAATATTTTGAAGAGGGAATTGAATCAACGTACGAATTTATCCGAAACCGGTGGGGGGCATCAGTTCAGAAATTTACCTCGCTTATTTTTCTCGGGACGAGAATTTTAGCTGATGGTGTTCGGCTATTCATGACAGCCATACCGTTGTCGCTCATTACCGGATGGTCTTATCCAGTTTCAATCATTATTATTGGATTGTGCACATTGGGGTATACGTTAATCGGTGGGATCCGGTCGGTCATTTGGGCGGATACCATTCAGTTCGGAATTTATCTGTTGGGCGCGGTGATTGCATTTGTAGTTCTTGACGGATTGGTGGACGGCGGTTGGTCAGTCATTTTTGAAACTGCCGGAGAGAGCAGCAAACTGATACTGTTCCATTTCAGTTTTGATGCTGGATTTACCGGAATCATTCAATACCCCTACCAATTTCTGACAGCAGTAGTGGGAGGGCTGTTTTTATCCATGGCTTCCCATGGAACCGATCATCTCATGGTACAGCGACTTTTAACGTGCAGGAATATTAAAGGAAGTCAGAAAGCGCTTATAGGAAGCGGACTTCTGGCATTCGTCCAGTTTGCGATTTTCCTGGTTTTGGGTACTGGACTTTGGGTTTTTTTTGAAGGTAAGGCGATGGAATCTGATGCAGTCTTTTCCACATTTATTATTAATCACCTGCCGGCAGGACTTGCGGGGTTCATTGTCGCTGGAATATTTTCTGCTGCCATGTCAACACTGAGTTCATCCATAAATGCACTGGCATCTTCTACTATGACGGACTGGTTAAAGGGGAATCGCACCATTAACAGCGAAATCAAAACTTCACGGATTTTATCCATTTTTTGGGCAGCAATACTTATTGGCGGTGCAACACTGTTTACCTCAAAAGAGACACCACTCGTGGAGATAGGACTCACAATCGCCTCCTTTACGTACGGAGGACTTTTGGGCTTTTTCTACCTCGGGTGGAAAAATCCTGAGATACAATCCAAGTGCGTGGTGATTGGTTTTATTTCAGCAATATTGTTCATGATTTTTATTGTAAAATTCACTTTAGTTGCATGGCCGCTTTATACGTTAATTGGACTGTCTGCTATGGTGCTGATTTCCAAAATAATGAGCAAGGTTATTTCTTAACGTGAAACCAAAAGTCAATTCAATTTTTGTTCTTATTCTATTGTTTCTTTCCGTTCCAAGTTACTCGCAGGAATTTGAATATTCAGAGGTACTCGAACTCCCAGATATGAGTTTGGTAGAGGAAATACTTACAGGATTGGATGTTTTGGAAGAATTGAAATTTTTCCCTCTTTACGATCTATCGGTAGCGGTATTAACCCATGAACCGGCTGTGAATAGACAAGGAATTCATCTTCTGGATTTGCTTCAGCAATACAGTGATTCCATCAAAGTAAAGGTTGTTTTTACTCCGGAACATGGATTTTTTACCATGGAAAATGTTAATCTCTTGAGCGAAAGTAAAATGCCCTACGAAGGAATGGATTTCGTTAATCTTTGGGGTGACAGATTCCGGCCGGACAGAGGACATTTAAGAGGAATTGATCTGATCCTGATGGATGTGCAGGACACGGGGTTGAGATTTACGACAACCATGACAACCGTTTCGAAAGTAATGGAAGCAGCCGCAATGTATGATATTCCTGTGATGGTTTTGGACAGACCAAATCCCCTTAAAGGAAGTGTGGTGGAAGGTCCAATTGTGCGTCCGGAGTATCAATCATTTGTGGGGTATCACATGGTTCCGCTCCGGCATGGTTTGACCCTTGGCGAATATACGCTAATGGTCAATGAAATGGAATGGCTGCGGCAGGGACTAACCGTCGAATTGATGGTCATTCCCATGGCCAACTGGAAAAGGGAAATGTGGTTTGATGAAACAAACTTGTCGTGGATTGACCCCATTCCCGGGATAAGTAATATTGAGACCCTGCTGTTGTATGAAGGTATGAGTTTATTAGAAGGATCGAATTTATCCTTTGGAACCGGTACGGATTACGTTTACGAACAAGTTGGTGCGCCGTGGATATTGAACACGGCAGTTTATGAAAGTATCCGGAAATATGATCTCATCGGAGCTTCATTTTCGCCTGTTTCTTTTGTCCCGGATACAAACCGGGTATTTACAAAGGAGATCAGGTTTAAAGGATTCTTGTGCAGCGGACTTCATATTCAGGTAATTGACAGAAATGAGTTTAATCCTCTTTTGACGGGTGTAACACTGATGTCAATAATCTCAAGACAGTATCCGCGAGAATTTGCATGGATCGGTGATAACTATGTGGACAAATTATATGGTCATGATTATTTAAGAATTTTTCTAGCGCAGGAAAGGAAGCCGGAAAAAATAGAATCATCCTGGGGCAGGGATGTGAATCAGTTTTATGAATTCAGGAAAAAGTTTTTGCTCTACTAAAGGGTGGCATCTATTTTAAAAAATAGGTTCAAATTCAGTTGGATTATCCTCATTGTCTTTTGTGAATTGCCGGCTCAAACGCATTACATCCTCCCGCCAAGCGTGTGGAGGTTCAGTCTGTCTCAGGGCACGGTATCAGGAAACTGGATCAGTTCAGGAGGAAAATCAGGACTGCCGAATGAGGTATTTGCTCTTAATGGATACAATCTCCGGTATTACAATCCATCCAGCCCTACCAGCAACGATGACCTTGTTGGTCTTGGGGATATGTATATCAATTCAACCGATCAGGTAAAAAAGGTGATCAGGGACTTTAACGATTCTGACGTAGCCGCGACTTGGGGGGATTCGTTAGCCGATTTTACACAGGATTTTTTCGGTCCTGATTCATTTACATTGTTCGGATATATTACTAATGACAAAAGAAAAAAATCCTTTTCCCGATCCACATTTAGAATTGAATATGGTCTGTCAGAAAGAAACTCAATCTTTTTCGAAATACCTGTTTACAGAAATATTCAAATGAATAATGATTGGGGGTGGGAAAATAATTCCGCGGCCAATGCTCAACTTCAGGCATTTACTGACTATCATTCTGCAAACAGGGAAAAGATGGCTGAAGTAATTCAGGACACTTCAATTTTTAATTCATTGGATGAAGATTTGTCTTCAGGGTTAAAGACTATCTACAGCCGGTTCTATTCATTCGAAGGATCAAACTCCATGCTCTGGGCAATCAACGGTGGGGCAGACCCGTTTACCAACGGCATTTACGGGAGCGAATATAATCCATTTACTGATTCTGATACAATTCCAACAACCATTGATTCGCTTATTTCATTTTATCATCCCAATCTCTCTGCATCAGGGCTGGGTGATATGAAATGGGGAATGACTATTTTGCTTTACGGTTCACCGGCATGGCAGGGAGAATCTTTATATTCTGTTTACGGCGGAATGGGGATGACACTTCCTACGGGAAGAATCATTGATAAGTTTAACGGTAATAAAATTGATGTAAATGGACGGCCAGAACAGTTTTCCCAACTATCCATTGGTGAAGGAATAACACAGTGGTACTTTTCACTGTTTGGAGAATTTTATAAGGAATTTTTTCAACGGCTCATTAGATTGAATTGGAATCTGAAATTCCAATACAATCTTGAAGGCAGGACCCCGACCCGGGTTTCACCGAGAGGAATATTTTCAGTAAACCACGATTCTATTTTAACAAGACTTGGCGAAGATTACCGGTGGAAGAAAGGTGATATATATTCAGCAGATATTTCGGGATTCGCAGAACTCATTCCGGATAGACTATCGGTAAGTGCAGGACAGCAGTGGGTATTTAAGGAACGGGATCAATATTTTTCCAAAGATGAAACGTGGAATAAATGGATGTCAGGTGGTACATCTTTATATGACGGATTCGACACCCGTTCATTTCGAATTTTACAGAATGCATCAGTCATTTTTCATAATACGCACCCCTTGAAAAAAATTGGTCCTGTGCCGTTTGAAATTAAACTTGAAACAATCCTGCCGGTTTTTACTCGTCATACGTGGAGGCCATTTGCGGTTTCTGTTCAATTAATATCCTATTTTCAGTGGTGGTGAAGATGGATTTTTTGCCACCAAGGCACTAAAGCACTAAGAATTGAAAAAATGTTTAAAGTACAGGGACACAAATAAATATCGAACATCTATTAACGATTTAAGATTTACGAAGTGAAAAAACTAAGGAGATGTGGTGATACCTAAACTATCTGAAATTCTTCGGAAATGAGACATTAAAAGGAGATAACTATAATTAATCGAGAACTGATTATTATAGTATAGTGATTGTTTTCTTTTTATCATGTTAATCAGCGAAAATCAGCGTCCTAAAAAAAGACCACCAAAATAAATTAATGCAAAAAGCAAAATTCAAATTTAGATTGGACATCATTTAATTATGACAAACGAAAAGAAATCCATCTGGAGTTGGGCCATGTACGACTGGGCAAATTCTGCTTTTGCCACTACTGTTATGGCTGGATTTTTTCCCCTGTTTTTTAAAGAGTACTGGGCAAACCCCGATAATCCTGCCGAAAGCACCTTTTATCTCGGAGTTGCAAATTCTGTCTCATCCTTAATTGTGGCATTGCTGGCTCCTTTCCTCGGCGCCATCGCTGACAGGGGAACAGCGAAAAAGAAATTTCTCACCACATTTGCCTTTTTGGGAATTATGATGACAGCTGGTTTATGGACAGTGTCTCAAGGTGAGTGGCAAATGGCAGTTTTATTTTATGTCACAGCTGCGGTGGGTTTCTCCGGCGGGAATATCTTCTATGATTCATTGCTTCCCGGTGTGGCTGATAAAAGTAAAGTTGATTTTGTTTCTTCTCTTGGTTTCAGCATGGGTTATATCGGCGGTGGACTCTTATTTGCTGTAAATGTCCTCATGTACCTCAAACCGGAATTATTTGGTATTCCAGATGCTGCAGTTGCCATTAAACTATCGTTCGTTACGGTGGGCATTTGGTGGGCTGTTTTTACCATTCCACTGCTGAAATACGTCCGGGAGCCAAAGATCCATGACCCTGTCCCACTTACTAAAGCGGTGGGACTCGGCTGGAAACAACTAGCAGATACGTTTAAAAAAATCAGGCACCTGAAAGTGGTAGGTCTCTTTTTGCTCGCTTACTGGTTTTATATTGATGGTGTGGATACCATTGTCCGGATGGCAGTGGATTATGGAATGTCCATTGGATTTGAAAGCAGTTCATTAATTATCGCATTATTGATCGTTCAGTTTGTTGCCTTTCCTGCAGCGCTGCTTTATAATGTTTTTGCTTCAAAAGTGGGAACAAAACGGGCAGTGCTAATTGCTATTTGCGCATACGGTCTTATTACAATTTTCGGTTATTTCATGAAAACAGAGGTTCATTTCTACTCTCTGGCGATGATCATCGGATTATTCCAGGGAGGAATACAAGCACTCAGCAGGAGTCTTTACACTAGAATTATACCCAGGGATAAAGCAGCAGAATTTTTTGGATTTTTCAACATGCTTGGGAAATTTGCCGCTGTTCTCGGTCCTGTGATGATGGGCACTGTCACCTTGCTAACCGGAAATCCCCGTGCAGGAATACTCTCCATACTTATTTTATTTGCAGTAGGTGGATTTCTTTTAACTAAGGTCAACATTGAAGAGGGCGAGAGAATAGCTGAAGAATATTTATCCAATTAAGTATTAAGTGAATGATTTTAACTTTATCAATATTGAGTGTCTTACCATAGACATGGTTTACAGTTTTGGGAGTTAAAGAAGCCATGG
>CAYXUG010000054.1:0-13811 GCA_964468655.1 uncultured bacterium
CAGCTGATAATGATACGACAATCTTTATCTATATTTAATAATTAAGAATAATAAATAAAATCTAAATTACGAAACTAAATAAGTTGGTGAGGGATTAATATCCACCCGTCGGATTATGAACCTCACGCATCTTTTTCTATTTTAAATTGGCTAGAGGGCAAATGTGCGTCGATTTATCCCTCAAACAAAAAAAAAGGCAATGATGTGCTGCCACTTTTTAATTGTGTATTGATGTGTTATTACTTCAGCAGTATCATCTTGCGTGTCTGGGTGAAGTCTCCTGCCTGTATACGGTAGATATAAATTCCACTTGTTACATCAGTTGCATTCCAGACTACATTCTTCATTCCTGCCTGCTGTGGATTATTTACCAGTGTTTTCACCATTCTGCCTGTAATGTCGTAGATGGTAAGTGTGACATCTGATTCTTGTGGTAGGTCGTAACGAATAGTGGTAATTGGGTTGAATGGGTTGGGATAGTTATTATGTAGAGCAAATTCTTCAGGAATGTTCAGTGCATCAATAGACAGAGCCGTTGCATCAATGGTTAGTGTAAAGTACCCATTTGAAGCTGGGACTGAATACTCTTCATCCTCCGCAGCTACTGTCCATTCACCACTGATATAATCAAGTTCCTGCTCATTCATTAATTCTACCATTTCAGCGTATGTCATTGATAATTGATTGTCTTGAACGGATTCAAAAGTAAAAAATTCAATTCCATCAAATGAATAAGTCAACTCATCTCCGTCAACATCGAAAGATTCTTCCCAAGAAAATTCAACTATTTCATCAAGGTTTTCCGCTGTTATAATGATTTCAGTATTGTTGGTAGGAGACAGAAGAAGGAAATTATCTGGTGAATCATTAACTGGATTAACTATCAGTTCAAATGAAGTAGTATCACTTAATCCAACTTCATCTGTCACAATCAAGGTCACTTGTGAAAAACCATTCCAATTTTCAGTAGCAGAAAGAGTAAGGGTATCCTCTATCACACTGGTAAATACATCTGCAGTGTCGCTATAGGCAGAAAAAATGAGTATAGATCCTTGTGGAGATACTGCAGACAGTACAATTGATGAGGTAGAATCTTCATTGATTGTTATATTCGCAATATCTTCAATTACCGGTGCCTGGTTGTAGTAATAAAGGCCAATGTCTGATATGGTGCCGTCCGGGTCCGTATAGTCAGGATGGCCTGCATCGATGGCAGGGGAATTTTCTGTTAAATGGTAGTCGCCGCTACCTGTATCAACAAAAAGCGGGTCCATAAAGATATTTAACCAGGTATCTGACGAGTCCCCGTTTGCATTTACCGTAATTATTTCTCCGAAAGCTGTCGGCAGCCCGTCACCTTCTGCAAAGTCACCCCAGATGCAATTATAACCGATATATTCCGCTGTGCTTCCTGCGTTGATGGCACCACTATTACCCCATATGATATTGTTTATGATGGTAGGGTTGGAATTACTATAAAAGTAAATCCCCTCATCATTATTATCATGAATATCATTCCCCGTTATTTCTGCGGTGGAAGAATCATTAATATAAATTCCACATTTACTATTATTATGAATATCATTCCCCGTTATTTCTGCGGTGCAATTATAAATAATGTGAATCCCCTCATCATTATTATCATGAATATCATTCCCCGTTATTTCTGCGGTGCAATCATTATAAATAAAAATCCCATGGCTATCATTATCATGAATATCATTCTCAGTTATTACGCCGGTGGAAGAATCATTAATATAAATTCCAATGTTATCATTATCATGAATATCATTCCCCGTTATTTCTCCGGTGGAACCAGAAACAATGGAAATCCCACGGTTATTACCATAAATATCATTCCCCGTTATTTTTCCGGTGGAACCAGAAACAATGGAGATTCCATTGGCACCATTATCATGGATGCTGCTATTTGACACTGTTAAGGATGAATTACTAGTAAGATATATTCCAGACCCTAATGAATACCTTATCTCACAGTCCTGAAGCAATAGTTCTGAATGACTGAGTTTAATATTAGCATTAGAATTACCACCTCCCCCATATTCCACTATGCAGTGAGACATCACGTAGTTTGATGAACTTTCATACTGAAAATACAGCCATTTCCAGTCTCCGGGTGCTTTAGAGGGCTGACCCGAAGTAAAGGTAATCTTGTTCTCCTCTTCCCCCATGGCCAGAAGTGTCCCATATATGAAAAACTCATATTCTCCCATAAAGAGTATATCAACACCGGGGTCAATAATAAGTGAATCTCCGCTTTCCAGTGTCAAATCTCCAATTACTCTGTACTGGTAGTTCGGTGTCCATGTAGTCAAATGCCCCAGCGTACCTGATATCTCCAGAACTTCACCGTAAAGAAGCGTGAGGGTTTCAAGTTCAGTATCAGAAAAGAATTCCAACTCACCGGGGAGTGTTACAGGTACAAACCCGTCCTTAGAGTATGTCACAATATAAATACCCTCCGTTAAACCTGCTGTAAAAGCACCGGATACTTCGGTATAGACAGTCTGAGTCACAGCAGAGCCTGAAATTGCATCAAATGTAACAGCTGTTCCCGAATGGTCTGCTTCACCCTCAAGATAGCAGATGCCATCAACTGTAACTTGGGAAAACCCAAAAGTTGCCATAAAAAGTGTGCTGATTAATAAATACTTTTTCATCTACCGAATCTACCCCTCAAACAAAAAAAGGGCAATGGTGTGTTGCCCATTAAGTGAAAATTAGATTCCCCGCTGTTTAGCGTGTGTTAATATGCTACCATACCGCTACCCTATATGTCAAAAACCTTGAGCGAGAGACGGGACTCGAACCCGCGACAACCACGTTGGCAACGTGGAGCTCTACCAGCTGAGCTACTCTCGCATATTTGTGTCCGGATTGGATAGCCGAAATTAAAACGTGAATCAGCCAGATTCAACAGATTTGGGAAACAATTCCCATTTTTTGGCATCCCGCTTCAAAACTAGATAAGCCATTCCAAGAAACAGAAAATCTTCCAGAATCCGTTTCACACCCACCTTGGATGCCCCGTGGAAACAACCGCACTCGATATCAAGTCCCCGGGCAGTTGCCTGCCCGAGAGCCACAAGAAACATGATCATCAACCCAACCGAAAGAAGCGACGCACCATCCACAAAAATACCGAGGATAAGGCAAATACCAATATATAACTCCACCCACGGCAGGATGATGGCAAAAAAGTTGGTGACCGGTTCCGGAAGCATGTAATAATTTCTTACTATCCCGGCAAAATCGTCCGGATTGGTAATCTTATCCCAACTTGCAACAATAAACATGGCACCTAAAAAAAGGCGGAAAACCAGTACGATCCATTTGTTTTGCAAAAAATTCATTCTCCCTTCTCCACCGGATATCCGGCTTCCTCCCATTCAGGAAGTCCCCCTTCAAAAACGAATACCTTTTCATAATTCCATTCAGCCATAAGCTCGTTCGCCAGATCAAAGCTCAGTTCGCAGTGTCCTCCACTGCAATAGGTGATGATCGGTTTTTCGGGAGATGAAATTTCTGTCAGCTCGCCCGCGATTGCGGGTTCAAGAATAGCGCCCGAAATGTGACTTTCACTGTATCCCTCTTCATCCCTGGCATCTATAAAAACAAGACCGAGGTCGTACATCTTTTTCGCCAGTTTAAGATCAATCATAACCGGCGCCACCAGAATGGTTTCAGATGAAAGCAGTGAATCGAGTTTACTGATTCCGGCGTCCTCCATGACCGGTTTTTCGTAAATCAGGTTAAGCCCGTCCGAACGGATGGTATTATACCCAATAGCGAATATAGAGGAAATGACCAGAATGACAATACTCTGGCGCAGGGGGGAATTAATCACGACCCGGGGGTTTTGGTCTTAGAAAATTTTGACGGATCGAATTTGACTGAAGTTTTCGGATTTGGATGAAGTTTCACTCTCGGCTTATCGGTTGTTCCCGACAACCTGTCGCAGGCAGAGAGCGTTTCCTCCACCATGACAAGAAGTACATGGTCATCCTTCATTGTTTTTGACATGGAAACAAATTCATATTCCTGCGTATTTTTTCCCTCAATCCCCTTTTCTTCCAAGTCAACCGATGCCAGGTCAGCTTTCAGCTTTAAAATTCTTTCAAGAGTCCGTGGATTGTCTTTATAAATTTCTTCAAGAGGTTTAGACGGATCCTTATTTTGCAATCGCTCTATCTGATGACGGATAAATTTTCTTCTGTTTTTATGGTGTGAAATATCTTCAAACGCTTCATCTGGAGCCGCAATATTCAGTGTCAGCACACCCAGTGATTTGCCCTGTTTCCCGAGCATGTATATGCCGGGATCATTATTCTTCCCGGCCGTCAAGCGTGGACCTCTTGTGGACCCGCTCAGGAAAATAAAATCAGCCGCGGGGAGCTCTTTCTTCATTTCTTTCACTTCTTCGTCAGTACCGTTTAAAAGAACAATCTGGAAGTCGCTGTTTTCTGCGAGCTCTTCCATAATCTCAATTCCCGTTTCAACAGGATTGAGAATGTCCAGTTCTTCAGCCGCCGCAGGAAGTTTTGTGCACAATCCCATCACGCCAATAGATACTGCCCCCCGCTTTAAAATGATTGTGGAATCAAATACCCGTTCTCTGGAATCTTTATAAATAATGTTCGATGAAATAAAGGGAAATTTTGATGAATCCTGAAACGATCTGAGCAATTCAAGTCCGCCGGCAAGGTCTTTTTCGCCTACATTCATTACGTCGCATCCGATGATATTGAAGCCGTCCACGATGGTTTTTGCCCGCAGCTTACCCTGCTCAAGAGCAACGCCCACAGGTTGGGATACACTAAAAAATAAATCCCCGGCATCAAGAATAAGGGGGTTCTTTCCCTCGTCTCTTAAGCCGTTAATATAAAACGATTTCCGCGACAGACCGCCGCTGGGATTCTTTTTTCAGCCGCAGGGATCTAACTGACTGTGAACATTTCCGGTAACTATAAGTGTATAGGTCCCGGTTTTTGCTTCAGTTGTACCGCAGGATGAATAAATAATTATCCCAACCAGAAGTGCGGCGAGTGTTTTTATCATTTTCATAACGTTTAATTTAATTCCAATTTAATCAGGATGTCAACTCGTGAACCCGGTTTTTATTTCCCGGCTCTACGGCAGATGAATTTGATTTTTTTCATTTCAACGTAATTGATTAATCTTTGTTTCATTCTCTGTTTAATTTTAAACTTGCGCTACTGTATTGGCAGTTGAATAATTGACAAATGGGGCTGTAGCTCAGTTGGGAGAGCGCCTGAATGGCATTCAGGAGGTCGTCGGTTCGATCCCGATCAGCTCCACGGTTTGACTTACACAGTCTACATATTAAAATCTCTATCAATCGGTAAAATTTTGTAGGTCAAAAAGATAGAATTCCACAACACCGGAATAGCTTGAATCAGCCCGGTTGTCAATATTCAAATGTAGCTTAATACACCCCGTCCCCGATTCTGCGGGGACACCCCTCTTTTTAGAGGGGAATCAATATTTTGTTGTTTACTTTAAAATTCGGTGTTCGATATTCGACATTCGATATTTGTTCTCCCTTTTCCTTTATTCCCGTTCCTTGTCCCGTTTATCCCCACAGGGTGCTTCGCACAATTATCCGTCTACCCATTTCTCCACTATACTATCCCTCCACTTCTCTCCCGACTTAACAGTCGGGATATACGCTTCGCTCGGACATTTCTCCATCAATCTAATAATCCATATAAAACCTATTTAATCTAGACATACGATTATTATAAATTGCCGGTTAATTAATCTTAACAAATAAATGAAATACGACACCATTATTATTGGAGCCGGGCACAACGGTCTGGTATGTGCCGGATACCTTGCAAAGTCCGGGAAGAAAGTTCTGGTTGTTGAACGCCGGGATGTCATAGGAGGCGCTTGCGTTACGGAAGAAATTTTCCCCGGTTGTAAAGTGTCAAGGGCTTCCTACGTCAATTCACTCTTCAGACCTGAAATTATCCGGGATCTGAGTCTAAAATCCCACGGACTAAAATTCCTCACAAGACAGCCGTCAAGTTTCACCCCCTTTCCAAATGGAAAATACCTGTTTCTCGGATCTGACATGAACGAAAATCAGAAGGAGATTTCAAAATTTTCAAAAAAGGACGCCGAGGCACTTCCTGAGTATGAAAAATATCTCGATAAAATCGTTCATTTTGTGGAACCGCTCTGGAAAAAACCGCCTCCCTCCCCCGTTTCTAACAGTCTGTCTGACCTCTGGCAGCTCGGTTCGATTGGACTGAATACCAGAAGAGCCGGAAATAACCTGATTAAATCCATGGCAGATATGTTTTCCCTTTCCGCTGGTGAACTGCTGAACCGGTGGTTCGAATCAGAAGAACTGAAGGCAACCCTAGTAACCGATGGCGTAATCGGAGCCATGGCGGGACCATTTTCCCCCGGTACCGCCTATGTCCTTTTACACCACGTCTTTGGTGAAACGGATGGCAACAGAGGTGTTTGGGCTTATGTAAAAGGCGGAATGGGCGCTCTCAGTGATGCCATTGGACATGCTTGCAGTAACCTCGGGGTCGAAATCAGGTTAGAGGCGCCAGTTAAAGAAATTAACGTGAATGGAACAGCGAAAGGTGTTACTTTGAAAAATGGTGAATTTATAGATGCAAAAACCGTCATTTCTTCCGTTGATCCATATATCACATTCAACCGCTTGATTTCTGACCAACATCTCCCGGAAGATTTTGTCACAACAATAAACCAAATAGATTTTTCATCTCCTGTCTGCAAAATGAATTTGCTCCTTTCCGAATTGCCGGATTTTATAGCTCTCCCGGGGAAAGAAATCAGTCCACAGCACCACGGGACCATTCATATTTCTCCTACCATGGATTACATTGAACATGCTTATGATGATGCAAAATATGGAAAGCCATCCCAGCATCCTATCCTGGAGTGCACCATCCCTACAACGGTGGATGATTCGCTGGCTCCGGAAGGAAAGCACCTCATGGGAATTTTTTGTCAATATGCGCCAAACGAGATCAAGGACAGTTCATGGGATCAGGAAAAAAATAAATTTGCTGATACAATCATAGACACTTTAACAGAATATGCCCCCAATTTCAGAGACTCCATTTTAGACTACGAACTATTAACTCCCGTTGATCTTGAATCCATCTTTGGATTGACGGGAGGAAATATTTTCCATGGCGCCATGACTATCAACCAGTTGTTCTTTTTACGCCCCGTATTGGGATGGGCAAATCACAAAACACCTGTAAAAGGATTATACCTTTGCGGCTCGGGATGCCATCCCGGCGGAGGTGTCACAGGAGCTCCCGGGCGGAATGCCGCAAATGAAATTTTAAAAGGATGATCTTTTTCAAAACAGCGGAAACCTTGCAATCGGGGGCAAAAACTTTGCCATGTGAATTTTATACTGAGTCAGCTATTTTGGAGCGGGAATTTGAATCCATATTTTTGAAACAGTGGATTTGTGCCGGAAGATCAGACGAACTGTCTGAAAAGGGTCAGTATAAAACAGTGAACATTGGGACTGAAAGTGTGATTATTCTTCGCAATGACGAAGGTGATCTCAATTCATTTTCCAATGTGTGCCGGCACCGGGGAACTCGAATTTACGATGATGCTAATGGTAAATTCTCAAAATCAATTCAATGCGGATACCACGGCTGGACTTACGATCTTGACGGCAACTTGGTCGGCGCCCCGCACATGGATGAGGTTAATGGTTTTAAAAAAGAAGATTATCCGCTTCATAAAGCTGCAATTTGTGAATGGGAAGGTTTTATATTCGTGAATCATTCTGAAAACCATGAACCTTTTGAAAAATCATTCGCACCGGTAATGAATCGTTTTTCACCTTGGGGAATATCAAATCTCATGGTAAAGGAGCACAAAACGTATTATGTAAACTGCAACTGGAAACTGGTCATCCAAAACTACAACGAATGTTATCATTGCCCCACTCTCCACCCAGAACTGGCTGATATTCATCATTATATGGGTGGCAGAAATGATCTACACGAAGGACCAATTTTAGGCGGTTATATGGATTTTCATGAAAATGTTGAAAGTATTACTTCAACCGGTAAACGTTGTTGTCCACCACTGAAAGGGGTGAAAGATGAAAACCTCAAACGGGTATATTATTATTCAATTTTTCCGAATTTGCTTTTGAGTTTACATCCTGAATATGTCATGGTTAATACGGTATTGCCAAATGGAGTGGATAAAACAACAGTCCATTGTGAATGGCTTTTTGCTGAGGAATCAGCAAATTCAAATCAATTTAATCCTCAAGACGCCATTGACTTCTGGGATATGACCAATCAACAGGACTGGGCTATTTGTGAAAAATCTCAACTGGGAATTCAGTCAAAAAAGTATATTCCGGGACCCTACTCCGGGCAGGAAAGTCTACTGGCAGCTTTTGATAAATATTATTTGAATATTTTGAATAAACTACAATAACGCAACACGAACCAAATTCAATGCCGATTGGACTGCCAGTTCCTTATTGTATCTCCGGTCATTTGTGAAGACTGCTTTTTTTACTTTCGATTCACCATTCACATCCAGACCAATAAAAGTGAGTCCTACAGGCTTTTCTTTGGAACCACCTGTTGGTCCTGCAATTCCTGTAATTCCAACACCAATATCAGATTTAAACTTTTTTCTCACCCCTTTAGCCATTTGTTCCGCCACTTCACTGCTCACAGCGCCATCTTTTTCCAAAGTCGCTTTCTTTACTCCAAGAAAATCCATCTTGGATTCATTACTGTAGGTGACCGCTCCGCCAAAAAAATAGTTCGAACTGCCAGGATTATTTGTAATCCGGTCTGCTAATAATCCACCGGTACACGATTCTGCCACCGCAATAGTTAAAGACTCCTGTGATAAAACCAGTCCAACAGCTTTCTCCAGGGAATCCCAGTTTTCCGCGTAAATATAATTCCCGATTCGATCATACAGCGCATCCACCAATTCAAATAATTCTGTCTCATCCATTGTAGTCAATCGTATATCAACACCGGTAAATCCCGGGATAAAAGCAATGTCCATTTCTGAATTTTCTACAAGATCAGATACCATTTCATACAGCGCAGATTCCATTAATCCTGTAGTCCGTAGATTGATGACATGGTAATCTTCTTTATCCAGCGATTCGAGATAAGGTAGAATAGTCTCTTCCATCATAGTTTTCATTTCACCGGGAACTCCGGGAAGTATGAACAGTGTTTTACCATTTTTTTCAAATTGAACACCTCGCGCCGTTCCTTTAGGATTGGGAATTATTTGTCCTTTATCCGGAACGAATGCCTGATTCCGGTTTGTTTCCGATATCTTGTATCCTCTACGCTCAAATTCTTTTTTTAATCTATCATAATAATAATCATCAAATTGCAATTCTGAACCGGTATATTCGCAAAAACTTTTTAGTGTTATATCATCCTTTGTGGGACCCAACCCGCCGGTGCAAATAGTTATATCACCTTTTCCCTGAGATATTTTAAATGCTTCTGCAATTTCAGTTTCGTCATCAGGAACGGTTAATTTATGAACAGTCTTTATCCCCAGATCCATTAATTTCCTGCCGATCCACGCAGCATTGGAATCCAGGGTAATCCCTGCTAACAATTCGTCACCAATGGTCAGAATGGAAGCTTTCATACGATGCGCAAGGTAATCTGAATAAGAACGAGAGCATAAATCCCGGCCAGAACATCATCCAGCATTATACCCCAACCACCTTTTAATCTTTCCAATTTTCCTATGGGAAATGGTTTAATAATATCAAAAAGTCTGAACAATACAAAACCGGCTACCCACCACTCCCAATTGTGCGGTATTCCAATCAATGGAATCCACATACCTACCCATTCATCAATCACCACATGAGAGGGGTCTTTATCATTGTCCTCTTCAGAAATTATTCGGGAGGACAATACACCGGCAATAAATAAAATAATCAAAGTAATTACAAAAGTTGTATCTTCAATATGAGGAAGCAGATACCAGCCGGCGAGCAGTGCGATTGCACTCGTCCACGTTCCGGGGGCTAAAGGTAAATATCCGCAGTGAAAGACTGTTGCAATTAAACGGGAAAAGAAGAGTAAGGTTTCTCTCACTCAGAGTGCCGGGGTAAGGTCATAAATTCCTTGACTGTTGCCCTGTTTGCATATAAATAACTGATCCCTGTATATACTGTAAAAAAGGTTACAAGCAATGCCGCATAATTAATGAGATTAAACTGGTCAATAGAATCCTTGATGACTGTAACATCAAAAAATGTGACAATATTCAGGGACAAATACATCAATATAAAAATGATTGTAAAAATCTGAACACCCGTTTTTAACTTAGCAACTTTGCTTGTTCTCATGGTAAGTCCTCTGCTCACAAAAAGCATGCGCAGGCCCGTGATAAACAAATCTCTGAATACAATTAATCCAACCATCCAATAAGGAATTTTCCCCATAATGGCAAAACTGATAAAAGCAGATGATACCAGAAGCTTATCTGCCAAAGGATCCAAAAATTCGCCTGTTTTGGTAACCATATCTTTTTTCCTCGCAAGATGTCCATCCCAGGCATCCGTAATGGCTGCAATTATAAAAATAACAAGCGCCAACGGTTTTGCCCAGCCTGCTTCGTAAAACAGACAAATAATGAAAACAGGTGTTAAAACAATTCTTCCAATTGTTAAAATATTCGGCAGCATTTTAAAGCGGCAACCTCCCTTCCAGCGCACTGACAATGGTTGCTTCATCGGCATATTCGATATCTCCGCCGACGGGAATACCACTTGCAAGGCGGCTGACTGCCACATTTTTATTTTTCAGCAGTTTCGCCAGATAGAGAGCGGTTGCTTCACCACCCGTACTTGGGTTGGTGGCAATAATCACTTCTATCGATTCGGTAATTCTGTCCAACAGTGAGTCTACGTGAAGTTCGTCAGGTCCAATGCCATCCAACGGAGCAAGGTTGCCTCCAAGGACATGATAAAGTCCATTGTATTCATTGGTTTTTTCAAATGCCAGCAGATCGTTGGAATCTTCAACCACACAGATCATGGATATATCCCGTTTTGAGTCTGTGCATATTCCGCACGGGGTTGTTTCTGATATATTGTGACAAACAGGGCATTCCTGAATTTGATCTTTTACATCAATAATCGCTTTCGCCAGATTCACCGAGAATTCTCTATCAGTCTTTAATAGGTGAAACGCCATTCTTTCGGCTGTTTTTTTCCCGATACCGGGAAATTTGGCAAATCCGTCAATCAACCTGTTCAATGATGGAGGCAATGCGTTCATTATTTTTTACCGGGAATATTTAAATCACCCAAAGAACCAAGCATCCCGCCCGAAACCGCGTTCATTCTCTTTTGAGATTCTTCACTTGCTTTGGTCATTGCCTGATTTACGGCTGCAACTACCAAATCCTCAATCATTTCAATATCTTCCTGCACCAATTCAGGATCAATTGTGATTGACAGCAATTCCTGTTTACCGTTTACACAGGCAACCACCATGCTTCCTCCTGCCTGACCTTCAACCTTGATTTCTTCTAATTCTGCCTGTACTGCCTCTAACTTATCTTGCATTTGTTTTGCCTGCTGCAATACTTTATTCAAATTTCCTTTGGTAAACATTTGTATTCCTTTCTTTGGATCAATTTAAGATTAATCATCCTTGCAAAATATTGATAAGTTTATTTATCAACAATTTCACCGCCAAATAATTCCAGTACTTTTTTTGTAACAGGATTTAAATCTTCTGTCTCCATTATCTTCGCTTCAGGTAGATCATTTTTAGTTATATTGAAATTCAATTTTATAGTTTCACCTAATTCATTATTAAAAGTTTTTTCAAGTTTTAACAGATTTTTCTTAAGCACGCCGACCTGAAAGCTGTATTTTTTCGAAAATAATAAAGTCAATACCCTGCCCTTTATTTCAACGGGAATCCCATGTCCTAAAAAAGTACTCAGGGAATTCCCTTCTTCAGAAATTTTCGATTTAATAGTCTCCCACTTATCTTTGACAAGTTGGAGTCGTGAATCCTCTGGTTTATCTGAGTCTTCCTGAATTTCATCCTTATTTTTCTCTTCAATTTGTTTCGGTTTAATATCTGATTTTTTTTTCTCAGATTGAATAGTGGACTTATCATCGTTTTTCTCAGTGGTGCCGGAAAATGGTATTTCATTTGCCTGGGTAAACTGTCCGCTACCTGGCGAATTTGATAATCTGGAAATAATATCACCAATGGCAACGGATGAATCCATTTCCGCAAGCTTCAGCATCATCGATTCAAAATATATTTTTGGCTGCTGAACAAACTTTAATTTTGTTTCCAGTTCAATAAATAAATCATTACTGCGAAGTAAATCCTTCGAGTCCCAATTTTTACTTTCTTCAGCATAACGATCCTTCAGGTCTTCAGTTAAATCAAGAAGCTGTTTACCATCTTCAACACTGCAAATGAGAAGATTTAAACAATGCTGATTTAATTCTGAAGTGAATTTCGAGAGAGAATATCCTTTTGAATAGATGTCCTGTAAACAGGTAAGAAGTTTAATTTTATCTTTAGATTTAAGGGCGTTTGTCACTTCAAAGTACATTTCAGAAGGAATTAACCCGAGCATCTTAGAAGCTTCTTCAAATTTTATGTCTGACCCGCAATAAGCAATAATTTGATCCAACAAACTCAGCGCATCCCTCATGCTGCCATCGGACATTTTATCAATCACATCTATGGTTTTTTGATCAGCGGTAATATTCTCTTTTTCCAGAATAGACTTGATACATTTTTCAATATCGTCATGGGAAACACGATGAAAATCGTGACGCTGGCATCGGGATAAAATCGTGGGCAGAAGTTTATTGGGTTCTGTCGTCGCAAAAATAAACTTCACGTGAGGGGGCGGTTCTTCAAGTGTTTTCAAAAGCGCATTAAATGCTTCTTTGGTGAGCATGTGAACTTCATCAATGATGAGAACCTTATTTTTGGAATGTATCGGTACATATTTTACAAGTTCTCTTATATTCCGGATTTCATCAATTCCACGGTTCGATGCGCCGTCAATCTCAATCACGTCCATGCTGTTGGTTCTGGCAATCTCGGTGCAGTTCTGACATTGATTGCAAGGATTCCCTGTTTCATCTTCAAGACAGTTAAATGCTTTGGCAAGAATTCGTGCTGTGGTGGTTTTCCCCACTCCTCTGGGACCTGTAAATAAGTAGGCGTGTGCTGTTCTGTTATGGCGGAATGCATTTACAAGGGTCATAATGACATGATCCTGTCCTATAACGTTATTGAAATTTTCAGGCCGGTACTTAAGGGCTAATACTTGGTAATCCATGTGTGATATAATTTAGTAAAGTCTATATTTAATTCTTTGAGAAAAATTTAATTTTTAACGATAAATATAAAAAATGGCCGCGCACTGCAAATTGAAATTCCTGCTATAAAATAAACTGATGTAGCCAGCTCCTTCTCAGCAACCCACCGGCACACAGAACGAATCACTTACCGCTGCTCCCTTCCGGGCCTGACGGGGTTAGGTAACCGCCTATTGCGATGGACTGAAAATTCAACACCGCTTACACTAATCAATATCACGCAACAAATCCCGCTTTGCAGCATCAGCCCTGCTATAGCGGATTGCAGGAACAGGGCACCGCTAGCTCCCCGCTTAGCGCGACCAAATTTTCATAAGTGGAGCCGAAGGGGATCGAACCCTCGACCTCAGCATTGCGAACGCTGCGCTCT
>CAYXUG010000055.1:0-13308 GCA_964468655.1 uncultured bacterium
GATACAATATTGGAATTAAATAAAGAATTACAAAATACAAAAACAGAATATGAAAAGGAATTGTTAGAGCGTCAAATAAAAGCAACAGATAATAAAATTGATCAATTGGTTTACCAACTCTACGATTTAACCCCGAAAGAAATAACCACTGTTGAGGAGAGTGTAAAGAAATGATTTTATACTGTAAATCATCGAAGATCAGTGTTCCCAAAAAATAATAGGACGCAGATTGGCGCAGATTAAAATGATAAAAAGATTAGGTAAATCAGGTAGATCTGCGTCCTATAAAAAAATGGAATATGGAAAAAAATATCTTATGCGAAAGGATTTACAGCCGTAACAGAACCATAAACCTGGTCGGGATTCAGATCTTCGGTATAGAGAATGGAGGAAAGACTCGATTCTGCTGCTTGTAAAATTAATGCATCCCAAAATGAAAGTAAAAATTTGGATTGTTTTTTTACGGCTGCCCGAATCAAATCAGGGGTGATAATAACCATTTTTAACGGTTCCAGTGAATCCATTGCTGTCAAAGTCATTTCCGGTGAAATGCCAAGTTTTATTGTGGCAACCACATAAAATTCCTGTAATACCTGTGTTGAGATATTCCCGTTACCGGTTTTAATGGATTTTGCAATGAGGGATTTGGATTTCTCCTGTTTTTTGGCGTCTGCTTTATCAAATGCATAGCAGAGAATGTTGGTATCAAAAAAGACATTTTTAGATGTCATAGAGTTCATGACGATTCCATTTCTTTCCTTTTGAATCTCCCTGTATTCTCTCAACAGAATTTAGAAAATAATTTACATCACTTTCAGTGCGGGGGTCAGAAACCAATGATTGAAGAAATGTCCTCACCATTTTATTTAATGTTGTATTATGGTCATTGGCATATTGCCTTACTTTTTTTATTAATTTAGAGTCAGCGGATAGTGTAATGTTCATAGAGTACTCCTATTATGTATGCACATATTATGTGTAATTTATTTTTAAATCAACTCATTTTTACAAACGTCACAATATAATACATAATGAATAATATCTTTAAGTTCGTCGTCATTCTGAATTTTCTAACTGGCGGATGAAGAATCTTGATTAGTTGTACGATAATGTAGATTCTTCGTCCATTCTAAAGAAGGACTCAGAATGACATGATTGTGATCAATAGGTAAAAATTATTAAAAGTGGATTGAATATGCCCATTTTTTATTTATAGTAATGTTGCAAACTCTTCCATTCCAGCGTTATTTTCAGCAATTGATTTTGCTCGAATATTTTAAAATAATTGGGAATGATTAGGCGGCTGGTGCCCCTCGCGGTCTTCAAAACCGTTGTCCCGCTGAAGAGGTGGGAGGTGAGTTCGATTCTCACGCGTTCCCGCACAAAGAAGCGGGGAGTTGAGTTCCCTGCCCGCCATATAGTTAGGCGGGGATTCTCACGCGTTCCCGCAAAAAATATTGTTTAATCACAATTTGAAAGGAGAATAGTGAAATGAGTACAGCAACAATAATCGGTATGTGTGTAGGTGCTGTCTGTTCAGGCGGATTTATCCTCCTAATCAATAAACTGATGGCAGGATTTGAAAGCATGACTCACGAAGAGACTGAATAATTAAAAGTTGTGAAGATTAAAATCAGATATTTTCTTCTGCTGACGGCACTCCTAACAGGGCAGAACAAATTATTTTGGGATGGGTACGACTGGCAGCAAATGACTCGGGAGAATGCCGGAATGCCGAAACAGGAATATCTGGTCAAATCTTCCTATGTCAACGGACTGCTTGACGGCCGGCTTTATGACTATTTCAAAACATGGGATGTGGATTCAACTTTGGCGTTTGATTTATATGACGAATCCATTGATTACCTTAAAACATCTGAGATCATAAGGGCGGTTGACTATTTTTATGATGATCCCACCAATTTGTATCTGCCCATTTCATCAGCGATTCTGATCGTGAACATGATTGCCCAAAGGCAGCCGCAGGAACTCATTGAATCCTACATATTAGCCAGCAAAAAGTGGATCAACGGACTCATGCTGGAATATGAAAATCAGGATCAGGTAAAATTAATGGATGATAAAATAAATACACAAAGGAAAAAATGAAATTGCGGGAAACGCAATTAAGTCAGTCTATCCTTAACAATCCTTCAGAGGGTGTAAACATATACGTTCTGGAATCGTTTTCAAATTTTATCCGGCTGATGTGGTACTCAAAGGTGTGGCTTTTACTCAAATCAACGGGGTATGTAATCCCCCTTACGGAGCTTTGCCCTGATTCGAGGGGTGGCTCGTATTCATGATGGTGGAACAATTTTTGTTCCGTGATAATATTGCTGTAAAGGTCAATTTCGGTTACATATCCTTCCAGTTCCCTCACCGGACGACCTGAATCGTTATCAATCTGGATAACCACATAAAGAAGATTTTCATCCACCACTCTGATTCTGACATCCGTAGATAACAGGTGACTTGTTTGCTGAGAAAAAATAATCCCAATGAATAAAAGGAGGTATATTGGAAGGTTCTTCATTAAAACAATTTATGAATCTGCAAATGTCATGTCAAAGTAATTTCAATCCGGAACTGTCTTAAATTAAGCGGGTAAAACACAAAACATTATGAGTGAATCAAGATATCGGTCAATTTTAGAATCCGGAGTTCAGGAAAATGAACAGAAAGATAACGGGAAATTACAGTCTTTTACTGAACGGAAGGATACCACCATCCGTATTCCAATTATCCACATAATCCTGTTTTTGACAACCGTTGTAACCACACTCATTACCGGCTCGCAAATGGTGGGGGGAAATCCATTTGATAATATTTCGGACATAATAATGGGCGTTCCATTTTCATTTTCGTTGCTGCTCATTCTGGGATGTCACGAATTCGGGCACTATTATTACGCGAGAAAATATAATGTAAATGCGACGCTTCCCTATTTTCTACCGGCTCCTCCGTTTTTCCCTATCATCGGAACATTCGGCGCATTTATCCGGATTAAGAGTCCTATTTACAGGAAACGTGTATTGCTCCATATTGGCGCTGCCGGTCCAATTGCCGGATTTGTAGTTAGTGTGTTCATGATTTTATTAGGGTACATGATTATTCCCAATCAGGAATACGTGACACAGCAGATTCTGGGCGCCCATCACGGTATTGTATTTGATGACTCCACCTCGCAGAGCGTGCAGCTTGTCATGGGGAATTCCATTTTATTTTCTGCAATGGCATCGCTGTTTAATGTCATTGTCCCCATGAATGAAATTTACCATTTTCCACTGATTTTTTCCGGGTGGGTGGGATTTTTAGTAACCATGCTGAATCTGCTTCCTTTGGGACAGCTTGACGGCGGGCATATCGCCTATGCCGCGCTGGGAGAAAAACAAAACCGGTATTCGAAATGGATTTTTCTTTCGCTGATTCCGTTGGGATTTTTATCCGCAAACTGGTGGTTCTGGGCAGTGCTGATTCTGGTCCTCATGAGAACATGGAAACACCCGCCAATCATGGATATTGATAGAACTTTGACAAAAAACGATAATTACATTGCCCTTGCATGCCTGATCATTTTTATCACCTGTTTCATGCCGGTGCCTGTTTACGTACTTTAATAATGAAATTTTATTCAACGTTAACTGCACTTTTATTGTCTTCCTTTGTTTACAGCCAAACTACGGTGGGCGATTGGGAATCATACACTTCCTTCCTTGATGTGAAGGAAGTGGTCAGCACAGGGGGTGACATCTATTGCGCCACCACAGGAGGACTGTTAAAATTTAATCTCTTAAATCAATCGTTTGAAACATTCACTAATATTGACGGATTACAGGAAACCGATATTTCCACCATTTCATTTGACAAGGAAGGTTTTTTATGGATTGGCGGAGAATCCCCGGAAGGCATTATTCAGATTTATGATGTAAATACCAAAAATTCCGTGAAGATATTCCACCAGCTTGAAGTGAACAAAATCAGCGATATTGCGGTGAGTGACAGTCTTATTTTTCTATCCTATCAGGATGACCTCGATTGGAGGATTTATAAATTTATCTGGCGGGATGATGAGCATTGGGAGGCAGGATTTTATTACAGCGAAAATTACAATCCTTCATCAACCCGATTGGAAAATATTTATTCTGTTGAAATATTTAATGATATTCTTTTTGCAGCTACAGATTTAGGGCTCTTCACAGGTGATATTAATCAGGATATTTTGAATTATCCCGAAAACTGGACTTTACTTCTCCCGAGTAATGTAGTCAAAAACCTGTATATTACAGGTGATAGTTTATTTATTGTACACAATAACGGCGAGATTTGGGTCTATGATGGTAATTATTCACTTTTCAGCGATTATTATTCCACTAATGTTCTGGTTGATGTTGCTGTTCAAAACGAGTCAGTTTTTGCTGTTACAACCAATTCACTGGTAAAATTCAACAATGATGGTGACGTAATTGAGTCATGGAATATAAACCAACGTCCGCAGGACGTGGTGTCCTTAACTGATGGGAATATTGCCGTGGCCACTGATGGGGGACTGCTAATCATTGATTCGCAGACAGGTGAAAAGAACTGGCATATTCCTAACTGTCCTATGACCAATGTTTACACTGCTCTCACTGTTCTTCCTGATGGACGGTTGGTAGCAGCCGGTAAGAAAGGTGTGTCAATATTGAATGACAAGGGGTGGTACAACATTACTGCCAATACTTCCGTTACTCCATCATTTCAAGAATATACGGATGATGATTATTTCAGCTTTATTTCAGATACCGCTCAGTTCAAGGGGAACCGGGTATGGTCTCTGGTTCAACTGGATGACAGGATCGTTTTTTCAATTCAGGGTGCAAATTCAGATACCAATGAAACAGGGCAGGTGATCTCAGGGGGAATTGTCAGTATAGACCCTGATAATCCCTCAGACTATGTGGTTTACGATACCTCAAATGGACAGCTTAATCCCTTTAATAATGATGGATATCTTAATATCCGCGGGCTTCAAACGGATTCGAACGACAACCTGTGGATTTCAAATTTTGGAGCAGATGATAACGATAAAAAAATCACTGTAATGACACAATGGGTTGAGTGGTTTCATATTCCACAAATTGGCATCGACGGGTCAAAATTAGATAATCCAACTGAAATTATTGTAACAGATGAGGACGTTGCCATTGTTGCAAGTAATATTGATAATGGTCTCTTTTTATTTGATTTCATCCGGAATAACGATGCCGATAGTGTCCTCGCAATTGAACCAGTTGAGTGGTGGCTGTTTACGGAAGGAGAGAGTGGTGACGGACTTGCCAGCAAAACTATTTGGTCCCTGGTGGAAACCGATCCACGAACTGTTTGGGTCCTTACCGCAAATGGAGTGCAGCAGTTGAATTTTTCATCCAATTATCGCATCATGACGCCATACTTTTTCACCTTTTTTGCCGGTGTTCCGTTTGGTGAAGGATCAAAACTAAATGTGGACGGTAGAGAAAATCTGTGGATTTCTTCCATCAGTGATGGACTCTATGTGCTGCAGTCAAATTCAACACCATGGCCCGACTGGGGCGGATTTCAGCATGACAACAGTTTTCTATTGTCTGATGAAGTAACTGCGGTGGCTTTTGATAACGAGAAAGGACTCGCTTATATTGCCACATCCAAGGGGATCAACACACTAAAAATGCCTTTTTCAGAACCGATTACTTCCTACAAAACTCTAATTACATACCCAAGTCCCTACAGGATTCCAAGCAGCAGTCCTATGGTTATTGATGGTCTCATGGACAATTCCTCCATTAAAATCATGACACTGTCCGGCAGGTTGCTGAGAGATATTCCATCATCTTCTTCAGGGGTGCAGGGGTATCAGGCATTCTGGGATGGACGAACCGATTCCGGCGAATATGTGGGAACGGGAATATATCTGGTGGCTGTTTACAACGGCAGCGGAGAGAACACTGTGACCAAAGTAGCGGTGATTAGGGAGTAATGAATTTTGAATATTGAATATCGTCCACAGGATCCTTTGGAAATTTTGAATTAAAAGACAAAATAAAGATTTCCCTCTAATAAAAAGGGTCTCGATTTATTGAGGAAGCTTGCCCGGCGTATCCCTCTGATGGTGGGAGTAGACGGGTGTGTTAAGAAACATTTGATAATAGTAATTAGATACAAGAAACGAGTTACAAAGTACCAAAACCAGTCATTTCCTGGGAAAATATTCAGGGATTAATCCAAATTCACTTTCCAATTCCTCAGCAATAGATTTAATCATCAACTTTCTTTCACCGTATTGCAGAAATGCGCTTTTCATGGCGTCAATAATGATCTCTCTGAAATCGTAGAGATCGAAGTTGAATAACTGTTGTGCCAGATAAAATTCGTCTGTCATGGTTGTGTCGGAAATTAACCGGTTATCGGTATTCAGCGAAACCCGGAGACCGCTTGTATAATAAGTCTTAAATGGATGGTATTTTAAAGAACGGATGCTTTTTGTATGAAAATTGCTGGTGAGGCAGATCTCCAGCGCGATGCGGTGGTCGTTCACATATTGCATTAAATCTTTGTCTTCTTTTAGCCGCGTTCCGTGACCAATCCTGTGAGCGCCGCAGTAGTGGATCGCCTGGTGAATGGACTCAGGTCCGAATGCCTCGCCGGCATGAATAGTTGCGTTAATGTTGTTGTTCAAAATGAGGTAAAATGCCTTCCGGTGATCTTTGGCAGGGAAGTTCTCTTCTGCCCCGGCAAGATCAAATCCTACCACGCCTTTGCCTTTGAACCGCACAGCGAGGTCTGCAAGTTTCAGTGACACTTCGGGACTGATGTTTCTGATTCCGCAGATGATAATTCCGCATTTAATGTTGAATTCTTTTTCTGCCTGATTCAGTCCCTTCCGGACAGCTTTTACCGATTCTGCCGGTGTCATTCCCCGGGATGTGTGAAGAATGGGAGAATAGCGGATTTCCATATAGCGCACATTTTCTGAAGCTGCATCTTCCGCAAGTTCGAAGGCGGTGCGGGTAAGACTGGAAGGTGTCTGAATCACGCTTAGTGTAATTTTAAATCGGTCGATGTATTCTTCCAGAGTGACCCTGTTTTTTCCGATTGCGAGTATTTTGTGGAGGTCTCCTGGATTAGCGGCAGGGAGTTTCACCTTATTTTTCTGGGCGAGGTCAACCATTGTTTCCGGTCTCAGGGAGCCGTCGAGATGGCAGTGGAGTTCCACCTTCGGCAGGCGGTGAAAAAGATTCCTTGTGATTTTCATTTTACTGTTTTGCAACTGACCTGTAGAGCCAGAGAATAATTCCAATAAAGAGGATTGGCCCGAGCAGAGCCAGAGAATAACTTTGCCCGAGGAAAGTGAATCCCTGGATTGAAGGCCACCAGTCTTTATTTGCGGTAATAAAAATAGGGACTGCCACCATTATACCCATAAGGGCTTCACCGGTGATGAATCCCGATGCCATCAAAAGACCCCGTTTTTCTGTTGCATCCGTAGATCCTGCTTTTTTACCAAAATGAGCCACCATTCCACCAATGAAAATGGGTACTGAAAGTTCAATGGGGAGATAAATTCCCACTGCCACCGCCAGCACGGGAGTACGAAAATCTGAGCCAATCCTTTCCTGCCGAATGTCGATGAGAATAATAATGATGCCAATCAAAGCGCCAAACATGATCATATTCCATGGGAGGTTTCCTGTAAACACGCCGTCAGCCACCGATTTCATAAGGGTTGCCTGCGGTGCCGGGAGTGTTGATGAGCCAATCACATAAGCAGTGTGAAGAATATTCAGGACAAGGCCCAAAACCACTGATGCGGACAAGACTCCCACGCACTGCATTAGTTGCTGTTTCCACGGTGTAGCGCCGACAATGAAACCGGTTTTCAAGTCCTGGAGATTATCCCCGCCAATGGCAGCTGCACAACATACCACAGCACCCACAAGGATGGCAGCAGCGGCTCCCGAACTGCTTCCAGTTCCGAGAATCGCCAGCAATAGAAGAGATGTGAAAAGGATGGTGGCAATGGTAACACCGGAAATAGGATTATTGGAAGAGCCCACCACACCAGCCATATAGGCGGCAACGGCTGAAAACAGAAAGCCGAAAACCATCATAACAACCGAAAGGGTGACTGCAATACCAACAGATTCAAGTACACCATAGTACAAAAGTATTACTGGAATAAGGAGTACTGCCAGTCCTAAACCGACATAGTGAATAGGAAAATCTTTTTCTTCACGCCGAATTTCCTGACCGGATTGCGCATGACTGATTGCATTAAGACTCGCCCTAATTCCGGCAGCAAGCGGTTTCATCAGTTTCAGAAGTGACCAGATGCCTCCCACCACCATAGCACCCACACCCAGATAACGGATTTTAGTATTCCAGATTGTCCATGCGGCTGACATAGGATCTCCTTCAAATCCATTCAGCGCCGAATAAATGGGAATTGCAAATCCCCACGAAATCAGTCCACCGGCAAAAACAAGAATGGAAATATTTCTTCCCACGATATAACCGACAGAAATTAGAGCAGGTGAGATGTCAGTCCCAATTCCAAAAATGGCGCCTCCGAAATTTTTCGCTCCTTCCACCGCTGCATGCCACATGCCGAATCCCTGTTGAGCCAGTTTCATGAGTCCGCCGGCGATCCCCGTCACGGCGATTATTTTTATTCCAGATGCAGAATCAGACGCTGTTTTTTCTTTTGCCTCCTCACCCGCTCTAAGGACTTCTGCCGTGGCAACGCCTTCCGGGTATTTTAGTTTTGCTTCAATGATAAGCGCCCGCCTTAGCGGCACAGTGAAAAGAACGCCGATCAATCCGCCGATGGCAGAAATTTTGGCAATTTCCCACGCATTGAATTCTGTCCAGTATCCCAGAAGCACAAGAGCGGGAATGGTAAAAATCACACCAGCTGCCAGTGATTCTCCCGCAGAAGCGGCTGTCTGAACAATATTATTTTCCAGAATATTGGATTTTTTAAAAGCAGCCAGAATTCCCATAGAAATAACAGCCGCCGGTATGGAAGCGGAAACGGTCATTCCTGCGAAAAGACCCAGATAAGCGTTTGCCCCGGTCAGTACCATGGAAAGTAAAATCCCGAGAATGATTGCTTTTAATGTAATTTCAGGTAGCGGATTATTTTGATTTGTCATAGTTGTATCCCCAAAAGTTTGCCGTGAAAATAGAATGAACGTCAGGAGAAAAACAAGAGGAACATAATTGATTGGCAACAGGTAACTTATGGTTCGTAGCTGGCAATTGGTTTCCAGATTCATCTTTCCAAATTCATCTTTCAATATTAAATTATCAATACAACAGGGGTGCTGTTTTGAGTCAGACAGAACGGCTGAGAAAAACCCTTTGAACCTGATCCGGATAATACCAGCGTAGGGAGAACCACATGAAGCAACTCGCAAAATTTTTAACTCCACTTTTCATTTTTCCACTATTTGCCCAATCCGTTACAGTTGAGGGTACCGTTACAAACAGTGAAACCGGGAAACAGATTATAAACGCCAATGTGGTTAGCGGTGAAACGGGGGCCACAACAGATGAAAATGGATTCTTTTCCATTATAACAGAAATTGGTGAAGAATTAACTGTATCCCATATCGGATTTGAATCGTTCACGACTACTGTGGCTTCGAAACAGTTAACTATTTCGCTTACTCCCATGGTTGTAAAGGGAGAAGAAATTATTGTCCTCGGAGGATTATCTAACGAAAGTTTGAACCAAGCAACGTCAAGCATAACTGTTTTCAGTAAAAACGAGTTGAAAAATATGGATGGGAGCCATTTCCAATCATTGATTGATGAAGTCCCCAATCTGAACTGGGCCGGCGGAACCTCCCGCCCGAGATATTTTCAGATTCGCGGTATTGGTGCAAGGAGTCACTATTTCGGTGAAGGACCCCCAAATTTTTCTGTGGGATTTGTCATGGATGATATTGACTTAAGCGGAATGGGAATGGCAGGACTTTTATACGATCTCCATCAGGTGGAAATTTTCAAGGGACCACAATCATCTATTTACGGACCGAACGCACTAGCTGGACTTATCAGTCTCCGCTCCACCGATCCTGAGGATGAATTTGGTGCAAATATACGACTTACTGGCGGCGGTGATAATCTGGAAAGATTCAGCGGGTTGATTAATATTCCACTTTCAGAAAGTCTGTCCGCACGGTTTGGTTTTGAGTCGGGGACAAGTGATGGATTTCGCACCAACCAGTTTTTGAAATTAACCAATACAAACAGTCGTGATGAATCAATTATCAGAGGTAAAGTGTTGTACAAACCCAACGATAATTTGAAAGTCCTATATACACGATTGAATGCTGAATTGAACAACAAATACGATGCATGGGCACCGGATAACAATGAGGATTATAAGACATACACAAACCAACAGGGATGGGACAGACAGGGGACGAATGCTTATTCGGTAAAGGGTGAATACACCAAAAAGAAATTCAATGGAACCATCATCAAATCTAGGTCAGAAACGGATTTGGTTCACAGTTATGATGGTGACTGGGGAAATGATGAATATTGGCTTCAGGAACCCTATCTATTTGATCCTGACACAACGGGCTGGAATTATGAATTTTACGACAGTACTGCCAGAAACAGAATTAATGATACTTATGAAGCCCGGGTGAAGTACGGGAATTTTGTTGTGGGATATTTTGATAAAAATTTAAAAGAAAATGATAATGCGACTGGCTGGGTATTCGGCGGTGATGCTGATACTGCTGAGAGTCATTTTGAAATGGATGTTGAAGCTTTTTATACCCAATTTGAATTCATTCTTTTTAATAAGTTGAAATTTCTGGCGAATTACAGAACTGAAACCGATGAAATAAAATACAACGGTATATCAAGTTATGACGGTAATCCTTTTGAACCGGATTCTTTCAATGTAAAACACGAACTATGGGGTGGTAAATTTGTACTCCAATTTTTAACGGGAAAAAATTCAAATATTTATACAAGCATATCAAAAGGGTATAAGGCAGGCGGTATCAATCAGCATCCGTCCCTTTTAGCGGGAAATATCCTTTACGATCCTGAAATTATGGTAAACTATGAATTTGGTTTGCGAATACATACCCAAAAAACCGGACTGAATCTGACAGCATTCAAAGCGCTCAGAAATGATCAACAGGTTTCAATCTCGCAGCAGAAGGACGAAGAAAACCCCAACACTTTTATTTACTACGCAGCCAATGCAACCACCGGTGAATTAAGTGGTTTGGAATTGGATGTCTCATATCGGATAAGTGATAAATTATCCTTTTCAGGATCCATGGGAATTCTGAATTCTCATGTGGATCCATTTACCGTTCGAATTGATACATCCACAACCGTTACGTTAGGTAACCGGAATGCAGCTCACGCGCCGAAATATTCCTATAATCTGTCGCTCAATTTCACCGATCCGGATGGTTTGTTTTACAAAGTCGAAATGGCGGGAAAAGACAAATTCTATTTTTCAGACAGCCATGATGAAATATCCGAGCCGTATCAACTTTTGAACGGTCATATTGGTCACCATTTCGGTGATTTATCCATCAAGGTGTGGGGAAGGAATATTTTAGATGAGCGATATGCTGTTCGAGGATTTTATTTCGGGTTGGAACCTGTCTGGAATGAAGAACTGGGAGATCATGAATATCCCGAAAGGAAGTACCTCAGTTACGGTGATCCGGTTCAGTTTGGAGTGACTGTGGATTATGGTTTTTAGTCAATTCAGAGAAACATTGTTATCATATGTCTAATTCTGGTATATGAGAATGAAAAAACCATTTTATCAGTGTTTATTCACACACCCCGTCCGCCTACCGGCGGACACCCCTCTTTTTATCCCAAAGGGATGTCTTTGACAGAGAGGAATCTTGTTTATTTGTTTGAAAATGTAGATTCTTCCTTCCTCCCAAAGAGAGGCTCAAAATGACTTGGACAGTTTCTGTCCAACTGAATTACTCATAATGCGACCACATCCTTATTACTTTAACAATTTTTTCTTTCTCATATAGTTGATAAACAAGACGGTGTTGAATATTTATCCGTCTTGAAAACACACCTGATAGATCACCCACAAGTTTTTCGAATGGAGGAGGAGATTGAAAGGGATTGGATTTTAGAATTTCCAGTAAGCTGATTACTTTTGATTTAAGTCCGCTTTGGGATACTTTTTTTGCATCTTTTTGAGCTTGTTTGGTGTAGACAATTTTCCATTGACCTTTATTATTAGAAGGTGGCTGATCTACCAATCAAGTTCCTCGGCGGTCTCATCCAGTGGAGTTTGCATTCCTTCAACTATTGACTCTTTCATTCCTGGAATGGAGGTGAGGTACAGAGTTTCCTGAATTGACCGCCAATCATCTTCAGAAACCATAATGACATTCCCATTTTTCCCGGTAATCTGAATAGGTTCATGGGATGCATTTGCTTCATTCAGAAGTTTATACAAATTTGCTCGTGCTTTGGTGGAATTAATTGTTTTCATTTTATACCTCGATTATTAATAACGTACGCAATAATGTACGTTATAAAATGGAAATTATCAATAGGTAATATAAAAGCGGATTGAGATAAACCACCAGCGAATCTGGTTAAATTGGATTTGATGGTGGATTATGGTTTTTAGTCAATTCAGAGAAACATTGTTATTCTGAGGGAGTGAAACAACCGAAGAATCTAGTTTAGTTGTTCAAGAATGCAGATTCTTCTCCCGCAACTGCGGCATCAGAATGACAGGAATGGTTAACACGTCGAGTGAAACAATCCACCCACGGGATGATTCATTCTCAATTCATTGTAAAGTATAACCGCTTCTTTGGTCGGAAGAATATGAGTGGTAATGTTTTTCTTCTCAAGGTGTTCCAAAGTCCCCGGACAAACTTTCAATCGTTTCAGCATACCTCGTGAAAGAACAATCACATCAGCGCCATTTTCAGTCAGTTCAGCAACATCCACTGGTTGAATGCCTGGGGAGTGATGGGTGCCTGTTTCTGTCCAGTCCCATTCTTTCGCACCACCGGGATAGAGTTTTGCATCTTTAAACTTTAGATCATTTTTAATGGTGATATGACCCCAGGAGAGGTGGGTTATGTGTGGGGAATGATTACTATTCACTGTTAACAAAAAAAACTCACAAGGGTCTTATCCCGTCGAAGAATCCGACGAATTGGAGTTTTATTTAAAATAGATTGAGATGCCAGAAAAGACTAGTGTCTTACCATAGACATGGTTTACAGATAGCAGAGTTAAAGAAGCCATGGA